>JAURKF010000094.1 GCA_030831885.1 Flavobacteriales bacterium | reverse complement strand
TATTTGAGGTTACCGCTACGGAAGACTTTGGCGCAGTGACCTGTTCTTCAATTGGCAACATCGCAATACAGGTGAACGACCCCATTGAAATTATCAACTTGGTTTATCCTCCTGATATGTGTAATGGCACCTGTATTAATGAGATATCTCAAGACATCTCGTTCGATGTGACCGGCGCGTTTAACGATGCATACACAGCGGAAATAGATGGCAGTAGCCCAAGCGCACCTATATGTTTTGATGATCCGGAAAACCACACATTGCTGGTAGTAGATGAACAAGGGTGTGAGACTTCGGTGGACTTCACGATTAATGTGCGCGAGCAGGAATTTGTAACAGCCGATACAGATCAGCAATATCCGTTTTGCTATGCAGATCTGGATGGTGTAGTGGAAGGCAATAATCCGGACGCAACGCAGTATGTACTTAGTGAAAATGGGCAGGTCATTGCGATTGCGGATGATGCACCGTTTGTGTTTGGAAATCTTGGAATTGGCACCTACGAACTCACCGTAAATATTTTATTGAGTAGCGGACAGGTGTGCTCTACTGATACAACTTTTACAATCAATTCTGACTCACCGGAAATTTTTATTGAAGCCAATCCGCCTGCCATACTTGGCTGTCCGGATTATCCCATCACGTTTGATTCGGATGTGAGTGGAGGCGCGGGTAATTTCACAACTTACTGGAGCGGTTGTCCGGAGGCTTCGGGTTGTACAATTGGCGTCACCAATGAGTCGGCCAATCAGGTGCTTACGATTACTCTATCACAAGACACTGTAGTTTATTTCTACGCGCTGGATGCATTGGGCTGTTCCTCTGATACGATTTCTGCCATTGGTACTATTTCATCGAATGTTACATTATTCGTGCAGAACGGGATCGATACATTGACCACATGTCAGTATGAATGCGAAGATCTCACCGCCTTGGCAGCAGGTGGCACCGGTAATTTGCTGGTACAGTGGTTCGAGCTGAATGACGAAGTGGATTTAACTCCGACACTCATTGCATCTGAAGATACCATTACACAGTGTTTTCTCTATGATCGTTTGTTCGTCATACGAGCCGTTGATGAACAATGTCCTCTGACTTTCATTTCCGATACACTGTGGGTTAAAGTTCATGATACGCCTGAACCTATCATGGATGCCGACGAGGCTGGCGGGTGCTATCCGGATACAATTGGGTTTTACTATTCTCTGCTTGATACCAATTACACCGACATGAGCACGTGTGTATGGTCATTGGGCAATGGAAGCCAGCTGTCGTATTGTGGCGATACTTCTGTTGTTTATACGATGCCGGGAATTTTTTATCCGTCGCTTACGATCACTTCGGAATATGGCTGTGTCGCCTCTGACACCCTTTCAACGCCTATCATAATTCGCAACTACCCCGAGGTAGATTTCACCTGGAGTCCTCAGCCAGTTGATATTTTGAATCGGGAGGTTCAGTTCCAGAACTTAACAGCCGGAGCAGATTCGATTTATTGGAATTTTTATAATGCAGGTGAAAGCAATCTGGCAAATCCAATTTGGACATTCCCCGATATTGAATCCATCGATCCATACCTTGTTTGCCTAACTGCAGGTAACGAATACGGATGTTTGGATACGCTTTGCCAGGACGTGTTTGTAGAAAATATTCTACAGGTTTTCATTCCGAACACATTCACTCCCGATGGAGATGGATTGAATGATGTGTTTTTGCCGGTGGTCAATGGCGAGCTTGACGGCAGCTATCGTTTCTGGGTTTTTGATCGATGGGGAGAGATTGTTTTCTACACGGAGGAAGTCGGAAAGGCCTGGACGGGTGGTTTTGATGAGGGCAAGTATTATGTACAAGATGGCTATTACCTGTGGAAAGTAGAGGTTGATTCTCTTCAGACCGGTAAGACCAAAACCTATGAGGGAAACGTTTTCATCTTGCGTTAGACAGGCTAGGTTGTTCTGTTCTCACGTGGCACTGCCCGAATGCCTAAAAGGCACCAACGTTCTATAGCGCTCATTAATTTGAATGTTATTGGTTATTAATGCGGCCCAAACCGAAAATTACATCTGAAAAACACGGCAAAAAATCTTCGACATCATGTAGTGGAAAACGGAGGGTTACTGTACTTGCTGCGTGGATAGACAGATTATATTTGCGAACCAACAATTTTTAGGTATTAAAAAAGAATTGATTTTACCAATCCAAGCTATGAGAAAATATTTACTACTTGGCCTATTTGCGTGGTTATTAGGCAGCGGCTTGAATGCTCAGGAGCACTACTATACAGCCCCTTTCAATGCGCGCTACTCACCCAAGATGACCGAGGAAGAGTTGTATAGCAAGACATTCCTGCAAAAGATGTCGAAGCAGGACTGGGTTCGTTTTACGAAGGACCCACGTTTTAATGCAGACCGCGTGGCCCGTTTGAAGACCGAGTGGAAGCGCGAAAGCCAGCGGGCGTTATCTCAGCAAAAGACGAGTCAAACCTCGGGCGAGTCGAATTGTTACTGGATAGAACCGACGTCCGAGTACACTCATCCCAACACAATTCAATGGCCTGGTAGCCCCGGCAATAGCACGGATAATTATAGCGCTCCTATTAACCTCGGTTGGAATTTCAATTTCTTCGGAACAAATTACAATCAGGTTGTATTGACAACGAAGGGAACGATTGTGCTTGGAAATACTGGATATATCGACTTTACTCCTTCAGCATTTCCGGATCCTCTCGGAACGGAAACCAATCAGCAATACAACCACATCGCAGGATTTTGGACAGATTTCGATTTTGCTGCAAGTGGTGATTTGTACTACCTGCTGACGCCGGAAGCGCTTTACATCAACTACATCGATGTAGGTTACTGGCCTAACTTCGGTGATAAAACCAATTCGTTTCAGATGATTATCACACCCGATGGCAGCAATGTTATTGGTGGTGGTAATAACGTGCAGTTTGTTTATCTCGACATGCAGTTTGTTAATAGCCAAATCAGCGGTGCGACCGGCGGATGTCAGGCAAACAACAACTTTGCTGTAGTGGGAGCTGACCGTTCAAGCGGAACACAACACTACGCATTCGGCCGTTTCAATTTGTGTAACTCTACTGCTTGGGATGGTCCATACGGTGTGCAGCCCAACAATCAGGACGGGGTAGATTGGCTCGATGGTCGTGTAATAGAATTCAATACCAGTGTGTCGAATTTTGTAGTGAATCAGCCTCCGGTTCCGATCGGTGAAGCGTGTGATACGATTACGATGTGCGTGGGAGAAACATTCGACTTTAACTTGGCATTTACCAGTCCGGAGGCTACTCAATCGACAAGCATTACCTACACCCAAAGCAGCTCGGGCTTCAGCGCGACTTCAACCAGTGGAAATGCTGCCGTGCTCAATAATGCCGCATTTACAGCAAGCGCGGCTAACGTAGGTACGAATACAGTCACCATAACTGCAACGGATAATGGAATACCGGCAGCCAGCACAGTTAAGACCTATACGTTTATTGTTGAAGATATAGTGCCGCCACCAATTGAAATTTCGGGACTGCTTAGCATTTGTGCCGGACAGGTTACAGAACTTACTGCAACCGATGGATTTGATTCATATACCTGGAGCAATGGCTCAACGGGCACAACAGCCGAGGTAACACAACCGGGTACGATTACCGTTGTGGGCCATTACGGATTTTGTTCGGCAGAGGCTTCGGTTGTGATAGATGTTACTCCTTATTTCATTCCTCAATTGGTAGGGGGTAATATTCCGATTGAAATTTGTCCGGGTATTGATACAGTGGTGTGTGTTATCGGAGATTACGCATCATATCAATGGCAAATTTCTCCCGGATACGACGGTGAATTTGTTGATGGGACACCACTCGATGAAGCATGCGCGCAAGTAACCGGTAACGTGAATGGTAATTATGAAGTACTAGTAACCGATGAACAGGGTTGTCAGGGATTCAACATCAAACTCGTTACTACATCGCCTTCAACGCCATGCCCAACCAACGACGACAACAACGGTATTCGATGCGATGGTCTTCAGGAGCTGGATTTTTGCGGGTACTCGGTTCCTCCGGAAGACAACTTGATTATCTATGCACTTAGTACCAACCAGAATGGTTGGCAAGGTTCGTTTATCAATATCTACGTGTATCCTGCCGATGGAGGACCAGTCGAGGAGTATTTCCTGACTTCGTTCGGGGCGCTTACGCTGTTCGACGACATCATGATTGGCGCGGGCGATAGCGTGTCGATAGAATATTTTGCGAATGGCAATAATTTTCAAGGTAATTCGCTGTGGGTAATCAACTGCGGTCAGAATTCACCCACGATTATCCCTGCTCCTCTAACAACAGGCACTATATGGTCGGGAGCATCTACCTGTGTGGCTTCTGAACTGGATGGTACATGGACTGTAACCGGTCCCGCCGGCTGGAATTTCTCGGATCCAACACAGATGACTACCACATGGACACCGACGCAATACGGAACGTATGAGTTGTGCTTCAGCAACGCCAACTGCGCATATGATTACTGCTACAATATCGAATACGCGCAAGCGCCTAGTATCAACATTTCTCCGGGTTTACCAATAGCGCTATGTGATGTTGAAACAGCCGAACAGACAGCAGTGGTAACTGATCCGTCGGGCAATGGAACGGTGTCGTGGACGGGGCCCGGTATTACTCCATCGGCCGATGGGCTTTCTGTAGTAGTAGGTCCTTACAGCAACTACACCAATTCAACCATTACCGCCAATATTACTAATGCGTGCGGTACATTCAGTGATTCGTTCAACGTATCGTATCAGCCTGATGTACCTGAGCCATCATTGCAGGATTTGCCACTGTGTCAAAATGGAAGCGTGACCCTGGATCCTATTCCTTCTTCACAGGATAATGCAGCGCTCGAGTACGATTGGAATCCGGGCAACAATACCGGTTCTACCTTGAATGTTACAACACCGGGTGTGTACACTGTAATTGTTTCGAATGATTGCGACCAATCGAATCCGGCCAGTGCAACGGTTACCGGAGTAGTGGCAGCAACGGTTACATCGGCACCTCCTGCGTCTATCCTGGAATGTGATGACGATGAGGTAACCCTCACGGTACAGTATAACAATGCAGTTGCCTACAGCGCTTCTTGGCAGGGTCCGGTCGATTCGCAAACAGCCACGGTTGTCGCTGATCAAGACGGGGAGTATTGCTATACAGTTACCGATAATATCGGATGCAATACACAGACTACAGGTTGTGTGGATATTGACATTTCCGACGCTCCCGTGACTTCATCGGGCAGCCCGGATTTGCTTGCGTTGTGCCCTAGTGAATGCAAAGCGCTTGAAGTGATTTCGAATGCTGAAAACGCTACCATCACGTGGTCAACGAATTGCAATGATTTTTCTATAAACACAACAGGAGCCGCGTTGAGTTACTGCGCGGATAATGTACCTCTCAGCTGTTTGGGAGAGGTGGTGACTTTGTCGGCCACTATTACGAATGGTTGCGGTTCTGATGTAGCCACTTGGCAGATTCAGTCGAATGCTTGTGCGGTGAAGATACCAAACGTATTTACACCGAACGGCGGCCAGGGAAATGACAGCTTTGAAATTGAAGGCCTCGAGAAATACAACGGCGCTGATTTGAAAGTGTTCAATCGTTGGGGACACAAAGTGTATGAGAGCGACAATTATAAAAATGATTGGAGAGCCAATGATTTAACCGAAGGCACCTATTGGTATGTGCTCGTTCTTCCATACGGCATTAAAACCGAATACAAGGGAACCGTTGAAATACTAAGATAAATATTCCATAACCCTATAAAAAAGGCTGCGCGCAATCGCAGCCTTTTTCTTTTTCTACCTTCGCTGCGATGAGTAAAGTAAAAACCGCATTTTTCTGTCAGCACTGCGGCAATCAATCACCTAAATGGTTGGGTAAATGCCCTGCTTGCGGCGAATGGAATTCGTATGTAGAAGAGGTCATTCAAAAACAAGAAGTGGCAGCGCCGGGTGTACGCACCACGCAGAAGGTCAGTAAGCCCCGTCCAATTCATGATTTGCAAACGGCGCAGTTGCCGCGCTACCCGATTATTGATCAAGAGTTGAATCGTGTGCTCGGTGGCGGATTGGTCCCCGGCAGCCTAATTCTATTTGGCGGCGAACCTGGCATTGGTAAGAGCACGCTCATGTTGCAAATGGCACTGAAGCAGCTCAATTTATCGGTTTTATATGTGAGTGGCGAGGAAAGCGAAGAGCAAATACGGATGCGTGCTGAGCGATTGGGACTCGAAAACCCTCGGTGTCTGGTGTTGATGGAAACTTCGGTCGAGAATATTCTAATGCACGCACAGGAGATTAAGCCCGATGTACTCATTATAGATTCCATACAAACGCTGTCATCACAGACGATTGAAAGCTCACCGGGAAGTGTATCGCAGGTGCGCGAGTGTGCAACACGCATGATGAAGTTTTCGAAGGAGACCAATACTGTGGTATTTCTTATCGGTCACATCACGAAGGAAGGAACGCTTGCCGGACCAAAAGTGCTAGAGCATATGGTGGATACGGTATTGCAGTTTGAAGGCGACCGTCATCACATTTACCGGTTGATGCGCACTACGAAGAATCGATTTGGCAGCACGAATGAATTGGGTATTTATGAGATGCAGGGTGCGGGTTTGCGTGAGGTAGCCAACCCATCCGAAATATTGATACACTCGCAAACGGAAGATCTCACAGGTTCTGCAATTGCCGCTACACTCGAAGGCGCTCGACCTTTGTTGGTGGAAATTCAGGCATTGGTGAGCACGGCGGTGTATGGAACTCCGCAGCGAAGTACTACAGGATTTGATGTGCGCCGATTGAATATGTTGCTAGCGGTGCTCGAAAAGAAATGCGGATTTCGATTGGCCATGAAAGATGTGTTTCTGAATATAGCCGGGGGCATGCGACTAGAAGATCCGGCGATGGATTTAGCAGTAATTACAGCCATTCTATCAAGCAATGCTGAGATAGCCATACCGAAGCTTACCTGTTTTGCGGGCGAAGTGGGATTGAGTGGTGAAATCCGCCCTGTAACACGCATCGACTCCCGCATACAAGAAGCCACTAAACTAGGTTTCGAGGAAATTTATGTCTCGAAGTACAACAAGGGACTTGAAGGATTCTCGAAGAAGATTAAGGTGATTCAGGTGGAGAAGGTGGGTGATTTATTTAGTCGGATATTCGGCTGATTTGATGCGGGTATTTTCTATCCGTATCAGATTCTTATCTATAATTTCTACGTTGAAATTGGTACATGAAAAAGTAGTAAGTTCGAATGACGATGTGCGAAAGCGATTATGAAGCTGAGCCCGCTACCACCACCACAAACTCCCCGCGAGGTTCGTTGCTTTCGAAATGTGCGAGAACTTCGCTAGCGGTTCCGCGAATGGTTTCTTCGAACTTTTTGGTGATTTCCCGGCTGACTGAAACTCTGCGTTCTGCCCCGCAAAATTGAACGAGTTGTTCAAGTGTTTTTAGGAGGCGATGGGGGCTTTCGTACAGAACCGTGGTCGTTTCACTTGCTGCTATTGATTTGAAGCGGGTTTCTCTGCCCTTTTTGTGAGGAAGAAAGCCGATGTAGTGAAACTCTTCGCAGGGTATTCCGCTTATAACAAGCGCCGGTACAAATGCAGTGGCTCCCGGCAAACACTCCACTTCGATACCTGCCTTAATGCATTCTCGCACGAGTAAAAATCCGGGGTCGCTAATGGCCGGCGTGCCGGCATCACTCACCAAAACGGCGAGTTGCAATGTTTGAATGTGTTCAACGGCCTTCGCAACTACAGCATGTTCGTTGTTGAGATGAAATGAACTGAGTGGCTTATCGATATTGAAATGCACGAGCAATTTTCTTGTCTCGCGTGTGTCCTCCGCGAAAATGTGGTCGCACTCCTTGAGCACGCGTATTGCGCGCAGCGTGATGTCTTCCAGATTGCCAATGGGCGTTGGTACGACAATCAGTTTCAAGGCGCAGTATTATAGGTGGCGGCGTTCAACCAGTGAGCGGAAATCTCGCACAACAGATGAGCTGTTGTTCCACTCGTATTTGTTTTCGAGTGTTTGCAGTAATTGAGTTGCTTCTTCGCGAGAAACGGTATTCAACTGGTCGATGAATACTTCGTACTCTTGATTGTTGCCTTTGAAAAGCTCACGCGAAAACTGGAATCGTTGGTTGAGTGTAATGGCAATTTTCAGGTCGGCAATGGGCGCATGCGTGTGTTGTTGCACGAGTGTTTCCTGCTGACTCATGGTTCGAGCAAGCATTTCGTTCACACTTGGTGTGGCCGGAAGCGCAGCTAGATCGAATAATGTGTTTGCAACAGGACTTTCCGAAGGAGCTGAGCTGAAGGTAAAGAGCGGTTGATCCTCGGTTTCGGTGGTTTGTGTAATTTCCTCGATTGCATCAATCAGCGAAACCTGCGCCGTGGGCTCCGGTTTTACTTCTTCTATGGTTGTAGCGGAAGGGGTCGATACGGTCGTATCCTGAACGGTTTCGTTGAAGGCTTTATAGCGTAGTACCACCAGACGTTCATATAACTCGCGACTTTGCTCGGCAACAATATCAAGTTCTTCAAGCGAAAGTTCGCCTGCCTTCAAACGTTCCATTTGCAATTGGATGTTGTTGGCCAGTTCTTGCAATCGTGGGTATTTCGTGGATTGGTTCATGGGGTACTTTGTTTACTCAAAGCTAGAACGTCATTTCCATTGAAAATTGGAAAAAACCTAAAGTTTTTCACGTTCCCTTTTTGGCAAACTCGATTTTACGAGCAAGTAGCTTTCATCCACTAGTTGTAGAAACAATTCACTTGTAACATCACTATGAACAGCTACGGTGTTCCAATGCTTCTTGTTCATATGGTATCCGCCGGTAATTCCTTGAAATCGTTCTCGCAGCTCCACGGCCTTTTCCGGATCGCATTTGAGATTAGCGCTTATGAAATCTTCGATGTCACAGAGGGCGAACATTTTGCCACCTACTTTGAATACGAGCGTTTTGTTGTCGAAGGGCAGATGTTCTGAAACCCCAGTTTTGCTTAGACAGTATTCGCGAAAGAACTGAATATCCATCGTTAATCGTAAGCCGCGCAGGGAACGTGATTCTTTTCCTTTTGCTTGCAAGCCCTCAGGCCCAAAACAACCTCGTGCGTGCTGCCTGCTACATAGCGGATTTTGTTCATCGTAACATCGTATGCATAAGCAAAGCTGAAGTAATTGAGTGTGGCAATTTTAAATAAAGCCGAAATGCCGTGCCCCGAGCGAGCTCCAATACCTACGTCGAACATGTCTTTGTAGGAAAGCATTAATTGACCGTCGATGGATGGTTTGCTTTTTCCTACATAGTTGATAAGATAGGCCGGCTTGAACGATAGCTCTTTGGTAATTCTGGTTGCGAAGCCATTGGCGAATGAGATATGGCGCCTCAATTGGGAATTGGACACGCCATCGATGGATTGGTTATTCAAGCTTCGAACAGAAAAGCCAAAAAAGCGATCGGACCTATAAAGCCAAACACCCGCATTAAAAACAGGAAAAATAAAATCGTTGACAACGCCGGTTATCGCCGTTTCATCAATCTGATTTTCGAACTGCATATTTCCGTAGTCGATGCTATACTGAGAGAACCCCAGGCCAATACCAGTAGCCAATGTATATTTCTTGGCAATGCGGGTATGGTAAGCGTAATTCAAAAAAACGGTGGTATATCCGAAAGGACCTGCAGCATCATTTTCTACTGCTCCGCCCAATCCGTGGAAATGGAAATCGGACTTCTTGCCGATTTTTCCGTGAATATTTACAAAACCCGTTATAGGAGCGCTCTCGAATCCTTTCCATTGCCTGCGTAGGCCGACTTTCATGTCCAGGCAACGCGCTGTGCCTACTACAGCAGGGTTGTACTGCATATAGTTGTAGGTGAAATAGGTAAATTGCGGCAACTGTTGTGTTCGTCCGGCTACGGCCAGAACAATCAAAACAACTATTGCGACGAATTTTTTCATGTCAATGTACAATGCTAACAACCCCTACTATGGGCGGTATGGTTACTTCCAGAGAGTTTAGTTCGATTACATAAAAATAGGGGCCGGTGGGCAGATACTTTCCTTTATATGTGCCATCCCAGGGTTGTTGATAGCCAACCGATTTGAAGATACTTTGACCCCAGCGGTCGAAAATCTCAACCTGGCACGTAGGGAAACGTTCAATGTCTTCAATGTTCCAAACGTCGTTTTTGGTGTCGCCATTGGGCGAAAAAGCCGTATAAATTTCAATCGGTGATCCCACAGTAATCGATACAACGTCGGTTAATGAGCAGTCGCCAATTTGTCCCGTTACCTGAAACGCAGTAGTCTCTTCAGCGGTAACAGTTGGATTTGTGCTGGTCGGATTGCTGAGGAACTCTGCGGGTGACCACTGAACTCCCGCCGTAGAATCGGCACCTAATACTTCAAGCGTGGCAGACTCACCTAGTGACACACTGAGAGGTTCAACTCTGGCTAAAATGCTTACAGCGCTTCCGGAGATAGTGATATTAAAGGCGCAAGGGTCAGCGCCGCCACCACTTTGTGGCTGATGATTGGAACCAACAATGAGAACGTAGGTGGTATTAGGCAGTATTGTCGGCAATTCCCATTCGAAAGAATCGAAATCTCCAACGCAAGGAGCATTCAATGATTCGCCGGTAAAAGTTAACGAACATGGGTTAGAGTTGCCGGCGACAGGAAAGTAACTTGCGCAGATGTAGTCATTGCCTGCATCCGAATCGCAATCTACAAAGTCAATTGCAACAGTCACATCAGTGCGTGTTGGATCATTGCCGGTATGAAAGGAGTACCATACTGTATTGTAAAGTGAGTCGGCGGCAAGTGCCGGATTAAAGAAAATGCATTGATTCGAATATGGAGTAGCTGTCAGATCGCTTACCTGTTGTGACTGGCTGTTGCATAGCGCGTTGTCGAGGGCGCTCTCACATCCTTGACCCATTGTTTGCGTGCAATGGATAAGTACAAGTGCCAGTGACAATAAATGAATTCGTAGCTTCTTCATTCAAACATGAATCACAGAATAGCGCAATTTACACGTAAGATTCGTTCGAGTGTTCGTTTGGTCAGCAAAAGGAGCTAAATTTTTAATGTGCCGGATGTTGGTCTATTGAAATTCTATTAATACCGCTCCTTTTTCAACTGCCACACCTTTCACGGCCCCCACTTTTTTTACCACGCCGGCTGTAGGACTCTTAATTACATTTTCCATTTTCATGGCCTCAAGAATCAGCAAGGGTGTGTCTTTTTCGACCGTATCTCCTGCATGCACCAAAATATTGAGCACCATCCCCGGCATGGGTGCTTTTATTTCGCTTACCTTTTTCTGACCCACGGCCTCCATCCCCAAACTTTTGAGCAATTCGTCGAAGCGGTCTTTCAGTTGCAGCTGATAAACGTTATTGTTGACTTTCACCGAGAATTCTTTTTTTTCGGCATCGGCATGTATCACCTCGACATTCATCGATTTATCGCCAAGAATCCAATGGGAGCGTAAATCACTTAGCGAAGATTGGCTGATGCTTACTGCTTTTCCGTTGACCCACGCGGTGTCACCTTCCAACGACACCTCGAACGTTTTTTTTCCGTTGACTGTAGCTTTGTACATGGTGCAAATTTATTGCACGAAGCTAGGTACTTTCGCGGTATGGCCGGCATCTATCTGCACATACCCTTTTGCAAGCAAGCATGCCATTATTGCGACTTCCATTTTTCGACCTCCTTGCGCTCGAAAGGCGACTTGCTGGATGCGATGCATCGGGAGCTCAAGAATCGGGTATCCTATGTCAATGGCCAAACCATCGACACGATTTATCTGGGAGGAGGAACTCCATCATTGCTGAGTACGGATGAATTGCAGCGGTTGTTCGAAACCATTCACGAACTATACGCGGTTTCATCGCACGCGGAGATTACACTGGAAGCCAATCCGGATGATTTGACTTATTTGAAGATTCTCGAATTGCGGAGAACTCCGGTGAATCGTCTCAGCGTGGGTATCCAGAGTTTTCGCGATGAGGATTTGCGTTGGATGAATCGTGCTCATACAGCTACACAAGCTGACTATGCACTGAAATGTGCACAGGACCGCGGATTCGAGAATATTACAATTGACTTGATTTATAGTATTCCCGGCTTGAAATTGTACGATTGGCAGCACAACATTCAACGTGCTATCGATTTGCAGGTGCAGCATATCAGCGCGTATAGTCTAACGATTGAATCTAAAACGGTGTTGGGGAATCAGTACGCCAAGGGCGAAATGCAACCTGCACCTGATAGTGCGAGTGAGGAACAATTTCTTACTCTCGTTCACATGCTGAAGCGCGCCGACTTCGAGCCATACGAGGTTTCCAATTTTTGCCGGCCCGGCATGTATTCGCGGCACAACAGTTCGTATTGGAAAGGCGCACATTACTTGGGCGTGGGTCCATCGGCACATTCGTTTGATGGGACCACCCGACAATGGAATGTGTCCAACAATGCACAATATATTGCCGGAATAATGAGCGGTACACCAAAGTTCGAGATCGAAGTACTCGGCACAGCGGAACGATTTAATGAATATGTGATGACTCGTTTGCGCACCATTTGGGGAGTTGATTTAGATTATCTTCAGCAGTCTTTTGGAATTGATCTATGTGTCAAAGAACAGGAGCAATTGAATCAATGGCAGGAACAGGGATGGCTATTGCGCGAAGGCAACACATTACGCCTTACGGAGCAGGGTTTGTTGCGTGCCGACCGCCTTGCATCCGATTTATTTATAGTTGAAACATGATAGCAACCATCCAACATCCACAGGGAGAATTTCGAATTGATATTGCAAAGCCACTTGACCTATCCATTCCTATTCATGGCAGGGGGCCTCGTGCTTGGTATGCGGGGCCGGCCTCCATTCGTCCGGTACTCAATCAATACTTCACCGGAAGTATTAAGTTGGGTGGCAAAGTAAATTTTTTCGATGTGAGTTTCAATCCGCATGCCCATGGCACGCATACGGAAACAGTAGGTCACATAGCGCGTGAATTGGTTTCGATCGAAGATGCATTGCCTCGTTTTTGGTGGTTGGCTAAGGTGGTTAGCATTGCACCGTGCATTCTTGAAAGCGATATGAATGAAATGAAAAAAGGCGACTCCGTCATAATGCTCAGTCAACTGCAAGAAGCAATGGGCGCGCACATTCCGGAGGCTCTCGTGATTCGCACACTTCCGAATACGCAAGGAAAAAAGCAGAAGTTGTATTCCAACACAAACTTTACCTACATGCAACCCGAGGCGGCTCAATGGCTTGCAGATTTAGGGGTTCAGCATTTGCTGGTAGATATGCCATCAATTGACCGCGAAGAGGATGAAGGAAAGCTATTGGCGCATCACGCCTTCTGGAATTACCCTTCAGCGCCTCGCATGCAGTGCACTATCACAGAAATGATTTTTGTGGACGATTCTATTCACGATGGACTCTACCTGCTCAATCTTCAGGTAGCATCTTTTCGCAATGATGCGGCACCTTCACGACCTTGTTTGCACGAGTTGAAGTAGCCGGCTTTAAGATAGGGCTCTGAAGAAACTGTGTGTTTGAGGAGCTTCAGCAACGTCTTTCTTTTTTGTAATTTGCATCGATGAATAAACGAATTATTGCTTGTTTTTGTTTGCTGAGCATGCTTGCCTGTGAGTTGCAATCGCAGCAGCGCATGGTGGTGTTGGAAGAAACGCGCAGTGAATCGGGTGAAGCAGGGTTGAGTGTTGTTATTGATCAGAGCAGCCCGGTCATCGGCTGTGGTGAACCGGTTACTCTGACAGCTACTATAACCGGCGCCGTGGAGATAAGCTGGAAGCGAAACGGAGAGTTTATTACAGGGGCTACAACCAATACGTTTGTTGCCAATCAATCGGGTATCTATTCGGTGGTAGTTGTTTCGCTGCTGTGTCAGGTGGAATCGGATCCAGTGGAAGTAATTCTGCAGTCACCCTTGAATGCTTTGATAGTGAGTTCTCAAGGCACCGAGGCATGCCAAGGACAATCGATCCTATTGCAGGCAACCGGCGGTACTGCGCAATGGCAGTGGTATCGCGACGGAACAGCACTTATAGACGGGGTGAACGCAACGTTTACAGCGACCGAAGCAGGTAGTTATGTAGTGGTTGGCAATGAAAGTTCACCTTGCGCAAGCGAATCGCAGCCGGTAGAAGTCATTATCTATGCATTACCTCAGGTGTCGTTGGTATGGGAAGGTGACCCCCTAATATGCGAAGGCGATAGTTTGATGGTTGCAGCTTCGTATTATGATAATCTGACTTTTGATTGGTACAGGGATGAGTCGTTAGTGATTTTGGCCACATCTTCATTTTCCGCCACCGTTGCAGGAGAGTATCATGCTATCATCACAGACTCAATTACCGGGTGCAGCAATAGCACGAATTCAATTACACTGAATGTGATACCGGCACAACAAGTTGAAATTTCGATTGATGGAAATCCATGGATCTGCGCCGGTGCGTCGTCGTTGCTCGTTGTGACGGCAGGGGAAGGTCAGGTGCAGTGGTTTGCCGATGGTGCTTCGATGGAGGGAATGACTGATTTGTTTTTGAACGTGTATGACAGCTCTGGCTATTCGGCGCGCATTACCGATTCGAATGGTTGTACCAATGAATCTAATTCCCTCAGCGTGGATATTTTTCCATTGCCCAATGCGGAAATACTACTTGCCGATGGAATACAAAATTTATGCGGCGCGGAAGACACCTTGCTTTTGCACGTGGATGAGGGGAATGCGTATGTATGGTTCAACGGAGAGGTTGAATTGGAAGGCCAGCAAAATTCTTCGCTCGAAGTAATGATGGCGGGCGACTACACTGTGCAAGTAACCAATAGCGATGGCTGCACAGCTGTTTCGGATGTGTTGACTATAGCCATGATTGATTTGCCTGAGGTGCTGCTCATTCCCGAGGATGGCGCTACCATTTGCTCCGGGCAGAGTATTGTTTTGGAAGTAATCTCGGCGCAAGCAATAGCTTATGACTGGTATTTGAATGGAGCATATTTGCCGGGATCCACAGCGTTTTCACTCGAAGTCAGCACGCAGGGTGATTATGCAGTTCAGGTGACAGATGAGTTTGGATGCAGTGCGCTTTCTGCAACTACCACTGTGCAAACCATCGAAGTGGAAACACCCGTGATAACGGACGGTGGTATTACTCCGGAAGGACAGCTTTTACAGACAAGTGAGGCCTCCGGGCATCAGTGGTATTGGAATGGAGAAATGATATTCGGAGCAACGGGCTCGAGCTATGTGGCAACTCAGGATGGCATTTATACGTGCATTGCACTGGAGGATATTTGCGAGTCGCAGGTGTCGGCCGGGTTTGAGGTAGTGCTGGGAGAGGTAAATGAAGGAGCGTTTTCTTTTAGAGTGTACCCGAATCCGGCGAATGATTATACTGTGCTGGAGTTGGGGAATTTGATTAATGTGGAATACAGGCTTATTGATGTTGCTGGCCGCGTTGTGTTTATTAGTAAAGCAAACAATACCCACACAGTTCTTCAACTGGGCGAAATGAGTCCGGGTATGTATCGTTTGGTATTAGATAATGGAGAAAAAAGGATGTTGTCGGTTGTTCGCTGATTTGACCTTTAGATAAACTCGCAGTCCGCATTGCGTGAAGAATCAGGGCAGACCTTGGTTGCTACCTACGACTGCTGCCTACGACTGCTGCCTGAGCGAAGTCGAAGGAAGCAGTTGAAGGCAGCGGTGCTCCTTTTGGCGAAGGTCATGGGGTGTGTATGGTGCTTACCTCGGCTACGCTCGGTCAGCGGCGCTCCTTTTGGTGAAGGTCATGGGGTGTGTATGGTGCTGACCTCGGCTACGCTCGGTCAGCGGCGCTCCTTTTGGCGAAGGTCCTTTTGAGAGAACCTAACAGGCTTTATCGATGCTTCCTGATCGAAGTCGAGGCGTTACTGAGTGAAGCCGAGGTGTTGCCCGAGCGCAGACGAGGTGTTGCCCGAGCGTAGCCGAGGGCAGGGGCATAACAAGAATAATTTATTCCTCAGCCCACGAGCCTTTCGACCTCGCTCAGGAAGCATCCTTGCTCTGATAATGGCTCGAATTCATGCATTTCGAAAGCTCTTTCAATCGAGATATGTTTCTTTCGATGAGCGATTTCTTTTTGGCATGCGACCAACCTTGAATTTGTTTCTCTCGCCGATAAGCATAATCTATTCGGTCAAACTCTTCGAAGTAAACTAATGTAACGGGAAGGCGCTTTCTCGTGTGGTTCGCTCCACACCCGCTTTGGTGTTGTTGCAACCTAAAGCTCAGATCTTTTGTGCTTCCAGTGTAGTAACTGCCATCGGAGCACAGGAGAATGTACATGCAGGGTTTCATGATTCGAGCAGGATGATTTTTAGTGTCTCTCTCGAATCTAGTGAGTAACAAAAGAAAAATATGGCATGTATGCTTGCCTTCGACTACGCTCGTGCAGCAATCAACTTCGCTTGGGTAATGGGTTATTACTTTCGATATCACTGCCTTCGACTAGGCTCGCGCAGTGGTCGAATACACAGCGCCGCTGCCCGAGCGTAGCCGAGGGCAGCAGCTTGGGGCAAAAACAAAAAACCCCGCAAACTCAATGTTCACAGGGTTTTCACCGCTCCTCAGCCTGGGCTCGAACCAGGGACCCCATGATTAACAGTCATGTGCTCTAACCAGCTGAGCTACT
>JAURKF010000093.1 GCA_030831885.1 Flavobacteriales bacterium | reverse complement strand
TGGCCGATGACACCGTGTAGGACGCAGTGGCCGTGCAACCGGTCGCGTCGGTAACGGTAACGGAATAACTGCCGGGAGCCAAATTGCTGATGTTGGCTGTGGTAGCCCCGTTGCTCCATAAATACGTTTTATTGCCCGTGCCCCCTGTTGCAGTGATTGCGATTGATCCATTATTAGTACCCGAGCAGGAGGCTGCGGTAGCGTTGCCGGTAATTACAATAGCGGCAGGTGATGTTACAGTAAAGGAGGCAGTAGCAGTGCATCCGGCAGCATCGGTTACTGTTACGGAATAGGTGGCAGCAGCCAGATTGCTGATGTTTGCGGTGGTAGCTCCATTGCTCCACAGATAGGTTTTGTTTCCGGTGCCTCCCGAAACAGATAGGGATATAGAACCGTTGTTTGAGCTCGCACACGATGCCGCGTTTGCGGTTCCTGTAATTGTGAGAGCAGCGGGTGAAGTTACCGTGTAGGTTCCTGTAGCTGTGCACCCTGCGGCATCGGTAACCGTAACTGTGTAGCTGCCTGCCGCGAGGTTGCTTATATTGGCTGTTGTAGAGCCATTGCTCCATAGGTAGGTTTTGCTTCCTGTACCGCCGGTTGCAATGATAGATATAGATCCATTGCTGGATGTTGCACAGCTTGTGGCCAGCGCGGTGCCGCTCACTGAAAGAGCCGAAGGCGCAAGCACAGTGTAGCTTGCTGTTGCTGTGCAGCCCGCTCCATCGGTTACTGTCACAGAGTAACTGCCGGATGACAAGTTGCTGATGTTGGCTGTTGTGGCTCCGTTACTCCACAGATAGGTTTTGTTTCCTGTGCCACCTGTAACGTTAATATTGATGCTGCCGTTTGACAAACCTGCACACGTAACGTTTTGAGCAGTACCTGAAATCGTCATTCCGGAAGGATTTGTCAATGTGGCATTTGCTTGCCCGGTGCATCCTTGCGAACTGGTAACGGTAACGGTGTAAGTTCCGGCCCCCACATTGGATAAATTGGCAGAGGTAGAGCCATTATTCCAGCTATATGTATATGGTCCCGTGCCGGTTACGTTGCTGGTGATGCTTCCGTTTGGGGTTGCCCCACACGACGGATTGGTAGTAGTGAGGGTTACAGTAGGATTGGCGTATATAGTAACGCAGTCAGTGCAAACGTACGTATTACTACCATTGGCATTACTCACAGTGAGTGTCACATCGTAAATCCCGGCATTAGCATACGTCACGTTTTGCGGATTTTGTTGTGTAGAGGTTGCAGGTGTGCCGCCTTCGAACACCCAGCTATAGGTGGTGGGGGAACCGGTGCTGGTGCTGGTATAGTCGTTCTGAACATTTCTGCAAATCGTATTATCTTGAATGGTAAAGGAAGCTACCGGAGCTTGTCCCTGAGGATTGGAATCTGTGACGCAAAAGTTCGTTGTTGAAACAGCTCCCCAATTACCTGAGCCTTGCGCAAGGACGGTTCCACTGCTTGACGTGAGTGTATAGCTGCCGCTTGTAAAACTTTGCCCATCACCAAAACTGTCATTCATGGTCAGTGTATAACATCCGGGTGCAAGGCATACCGATGTAGTAACATTTAACCCCTGTTGACTATTCACGTAAGGACCACCATTGATTACAACATTGGAGCTCGCGTCTGTGATGGACCATGTTGTTTCAGCTCCGTAAAAATCAAGTATTACACTCATTAGAGCAGGCGAGCCACTTGTAACAGAGAATGCATTGGTCGATTGGTCGTTGGTGACATTTTGATCGGTATTGCCGTTGGGTGAGCCCGTCCATGCGTAAAAAATATGGCTTCCAGCGGCAGGATTAATGGAAGGAAGTGTCACGGTTGTGGATGCTCCAACAGCCAATGAGCCACTCCAATTGTAGGATGCAGTGCCTACGCCATCAACATTGTATTGAATAACAGCGGAGGTTAAGGTTACACCCCCGAAGTTAGCCAGCGTTACTTGAGGGCTGATTCCCCCTGGACAATTCGTTCCGGTTGGTTTGAGAATAGCGGTAATACCAATGTCGTATTGAAATACCGGCATACATCCAAGCGAACTTAGTATGCTCGTTCGTTGAGCTTCTAGTGTTGTTCGCATGCGTAATTTCTGTCCATCGGTAAACATATCCTGACAGGTTTGCGAAGTGTAATCCATATAATTCTCAACGATCGTGCTGGGGCATGCCGGACTGCTGCAGCTTCCCGCCTGAATAGTAGCCGGTGTATCACATACACGATCTCCTTGCGTATTGCAGTCGGTTTCGCTTGTGCAGGATGTTGTTCCGTTAAACGTGTGATATAGGCCCAAGTAATGCCCTGTTTCATGGGTAATCGTTCGGTTCATATTGGTGTATGACTTCAGATTTCCAACAGTACCAAAGGCGTTGAACAATATGACGATGCCATCTACAGGGCTATTGGTAGGGAAGTATGCGTATCCTTGCGTTCCTGCTCCGCCGTCGTTATTGCCAATTTCATTCACTACCCAAATATTCATATAGGATGCACGCGGCCAAGTGGAGAGTGCCTTTACCGCCGTTTCACTTGCGCCTGATCCTGAAGTAGATTCAATGCCCATAGTAGCATAATTAGCTACTGAGCTGCCATTAACCCTCACGATACCGGTAGTTGCTTGATTGCTTGGATTGCGCGCTGCCAGGCAAAATTCTATGCCTATGTCAACACCATTGCCATATCCATTGGTGCCGGGAACGTGACGGAAATCTTCGTTGAGAGCTTCAATGGCCGAAAAAATCTGTTCATCCGTGATATTGGTTCCAACACCGTAGGCCTCTCCTGTGTGTATTACGTGGACAACTACCGGAATGGAATAGATTTCATCAGTCCGCTCCGATGGAGGTAAACCGCGGTTAATACCGAGCACCTGCTCCATGTAATAGAAGCTTCTACTGAATTCGATGTTGTTCTGAAGTAATGAATCATTGAGTTGATCGGAGGGACATGTTTGGGAAACCCCGTTCTCAATGATTAACAAGAGACAAGCAACGAAAACAATAAGGTGTTTCATGATACAATTTGTTTGTAGGTAGGTAGGTTCGAAAATACTGCATTTTTTGCTACAACATGCGATTGCGATTTAATTTGTTTGCATGACCGCTTGGGGATATTTGTTAACAGACGAGAAGTTTTTTTTCGTTTCGTAATGAGTCTAACTCCTCAAAAAAAGTCAGATTTCTTGAAGTGAATATCTCATCGATAGTTATGCTTCTCAAGTTGTGAACACCGAGCGATTCTTCTTGTTTCTATCCCAACTTTACCCCCGTTATGGCCAAGTCTGTCAAGAAAAAGAATGAAGTTGTAAGCGAACTGAGCACACGCGATTTTCTTCTCATCAAAGGTGCACGGATGCACAATCTGAAAAATGTGGATGTAGCAATTCCACGCGGGAAATTCACTGTAATCACTGGGTTGAGCGGTTCAGGAAAGTCGTCGCTTGCTTTCGATACCTTGTTTGCGGAGGGCCAGCGACGATATGTGGAAAGCCTCAGTAGTTATGCCCGTCAGTTCCTTGGCCGCCTCGATAAACCGGATGTGGATGCTATAATAGGCATTAGCCCTGCAGTCGCCATCGAACAAAAAGTAATCAGCCGATCTTCCCGCTCGACCGTTGGAACGAGCACTGAAATCTACGACTACCTGAAACTGTTATTCGCTCGCATAGGTAAAACCTATTCTCCGGTGAGCGGAACCGAGGTTAAACGACATACGGCAACCGATGTTCTAGAATGGGTTTTGTCGCATGCTGAAGGCACACGCTTCTATATTCTAGCCCCCCTCGCATTGGAGGGAGATATGAAGAAAAGGTTGGAGGTATTTATTCAACAGGGTTTTTCGCGTGTGTACGCGGATGGTGAAATAGCCCTGATTGAAGATACTCTAACAAAACTGAAAAAGTGGAAGAGCCTGTCTTTGGTGCTCGATCGGCTGGCTGTAAGTCATGATGACGAAACTGCTACGCGTATCGCGGATAGCACAGAAAGTGCTTTTTTCGAAGGTCGCGGTAGCTGCTGTGTTTTGATTGCCGACTCGAATGAAACTCGAATTTTCAACAATCGCTTTGAAGCAGATGGCATCGTGTTCGAAGAACCCTCCGTGAACCTCTTTGCGTTCAATAATCCGGTCGGTGCATGTAAGCGATGCGAAGGTTTTGGAAGCATCATCGGAATTGATGAAAACCTTGTAATGCCTAATAGGAAGTTAAGCGTTTATCAGGATGGTATAGCTTGTTGGCGCGGCGAAACAATGGGTGAATGGCGCGATCAACTTATCTATCATGCTTCCAAATTCAATTTTCCAATTCATAAGCCTTTGAGTGAATTGTCGAAGGAACAGATGGAACTCTTGTGGACAGGCAACAAGCATTTTCATGGTCTCAATGATTTCTTTTCGCACCTTGAATCCGAATCATATAAAATTCAATATCGGGTTATGCTTAGTCGCTATCGGGGAAAAACACCCTGCCCCGATTGTAAGGGAACACGCCTTCGAAAGGATGCGAATTATGTGAAGGTGGGTAGTAAAAGCATATCGGATTTGGTGAATCTTTCCATCGGAGAGTGCCATCGTTTTTTCAAGGAACTTCAATTAGCCGAACACGATTATACAATAGCTAAACGCTTGTTGATGGAGATTACCAATCGACTTGGTTATCTCAACGAAGTAGGACTGGATTATCTCACACTTAATCGTCTTTCAAATACATTGAGTGGCGGCGAGTCTCAACGGATCAATCTTGCAACTAGCCTAGGTAGTTCGCTGGTGGGCTCTCTTTATATACTGGATGAACCCAGTATTGGACTTCACTCGCGGGATACACAGCGGCTCATTGGTGTTTTGCAAAATCTCAAGCAACAGGGAAACACGGTTATTGTGGTCGAACACGATGAGGAAATTATGAAGGCATCGGATCACCTCATCGACATGGGGCCCGAGGCCGGAACACAAGGTGGACAAGTTGTATTCACAGGGTCTATAAAGGAGCTGCTTGCTTCCGGAAATACCCTTACATCTGATTATCTCAAAGGGGCGAAGAGCATTGCTCGTGTAGCTCTTAAAAAGATTGGTAAGGATAAAATTGTAGTTCAAGGAGCACGTGCTCATACGTTGAAAAATGTCGATGTTGCTTTTCCGTTGCGATGCTTCACGGTGGTGAGTGGTGTAAGTGGAAGCGGCAAGTCAACGCTTATTAAGAATATCCTCTATCCCGCATTGCAGAAGGAGTTGGGAGGATTTCCTTCGGTGCCGGTAGGTGAATATGATGCAATTTCCGGTGATATCAAGACCATTGGAGCTGTTGAGTTTGTGGATCAAAATCCGATAGGGAAATCTTCGCGCTCCAACCCTGTGACGTATATCAAAGCGTATGATGAAATTCGGTCGCTGTATTGTCAGCAACCTCTGGCCAAGCAACGTGGGTTCAAACCTGCGCATTTCAGTTTTAATGTGGAGGGTGGTCGATGTGAAACATGCCAAGGTGAGGGTTTGCAAACCATATCAATGCAGTTCATGGCCGACATTCAGTTGGTGTGCGAAGCTTGTAAGGGTAGGCGTTTCAAAGATGAAGTAATCGAAATTGAATATAAGAGCAAGTCGATTTCGGATGTTCTCGATATGACCATCGACGAGGCCGTTGCTTTTTTTGGAGAGGATACAAATAAAACCGTAAACAGAAATATCGTCGAGCGTCTGCGCCCATTACAACAGGTAGGGCTTGGTTATATCGGCCTTGGTCAAAGTTCATCGTCGCTTTCCGGCGGTGAGGCGCAGCGTATAAAGCTCGCTTCATTTTTATCTAAAGGATCAAACGCACAACACACACTCTTCATCTTTGATGAACCTACAACCGGCCTGCATTTTCACGACGTTAAGAAGCTAATGGACTCTTTCCAGGCCTTGCTCCATAATGGACATTCCATTATTGCCATCGAGCATAATTTGGATGTTATTCGATGTGCTGATTGGCTCATTGATATGGGACCTGAAGGAGGATTGAATGGCGGTAGTGTTGTTTACAGTGGCTTTCCAATGGAGATTCCGGCAACCACGCACACGGGTAAATTTTTGCACGCGGCTCGCAATTAAGGAATAGCGTAGCCATCGGTTAGGCAAAGCAGAAATGCTACAATAGCATCTTCCTCCTCATCTGTCAAATGCATGCTGCCCGTGAGTTGATGTGCTATGTTTTGAGCTACCTCAGGCTTGAATTCGCTGTAGATGTCGCGCGAGTTAATGAAGTGCACAACCTCTTTCAACGTGCGGAAGTATCCATTGTGAAAATAGGGGCCGGTATATTGAACATTGCGAAGCGTTGGCACTCTGAATTTTCCATTTTCTTTTGCATCCCCTAGCGCAGCTCCCAATCCATTGTCGATAGCGGCTCGTCCCGCAGGATTGATTTCGGATGAAGTAGTGTAAAATGGATTGTCCTCGTTGCGAGGTATTCCCAAATTATAATATCCGAAATTGGTGAAGAGCACTTTGCCTTCTTCATTGGGTTGCATGTTGTGGCAACTCACGCAACGTGCTTTGCCCTGAAATAATGCAAGGCCATTTAATTCTTGCTCATTCAGCGTTGCTTTGCCGTTCAAATAATAATCATACTTGGATGAAAATTCATGCAGGAAATCACTTCGCTCAAAAGCGGCAAGAGCTTCGCAAATATTGTTATATGCGTCGCCGGCGTTTCGCATTTTGCCATACACTCTTTTATAGAGTTTGTAGTAGGGCGCATTGAGCACTTCGCTAACGAGCTGCATCGTATCTGCGTTATTCATTTCAGCCTTATTAAAAAAAGGACCGGCCAATTGGTGCTCGAGCGAGTTGCTGCGTCCATCCCAGAATAATCCGCCGCGATAGACTCCATTGGAATCGCGTTCGAAGGGTGGAATGTAATTTACGTAGGCAAGTGACTGCGAATTGCGATTGACAAATGCGCCATCGACCATACCTTCAGAAACAATAGCGTGATTGGGGTCTGAAAATGCGGTCTTGGGGGCATGGCACACCGTGCACGATTGCCCATTGGGATTGCTCAGTGCCTTGTCAAAGAAAAGCTGCCTGCCCAGTTCAATTTTGAGTGCTTCCTG
The DNA here is from genome assembly GCA_030831885.1 of Flavobacteriales bacterium. Next base: position 941 of record JAURKF010000093.1, on the reverse strand, counting down.
TTTTGCTTGCTTTGGAGTGATGCGAAATGCGCTCATCAACAGGACTGCGATCAACGCAGTTACAAGTAAAAGCCATTTCAGGATCTTCGAGCGCATGTGACAAATGTAATCGTTCGAAAATTGCGTTGCGCATAGCCGTGTTTTTTATCTACTTTCGAACACATGTGCTACACTATACAACAGCTCGAGGAAAGGATTTTGAAGCAGGGACAGCGAAAGCAATCTACACCCTTTGAAATCGAGGAGGCGTTGCGCATTTTTCGGGAGCAGATTAAGGGTAAGCCGCTATTCGCAATCAGCGGATTCGAGCACCCCGAGATTCCGATCTTGTTGTCGAATGGTGGAATTCATTGGCAGCCTATGCACTGGGGCCTCATTCCGCCTTGGTGCAAAGACTGGAATGCGGCACTGGAGATGAGTAATATGACGCTTAATGCGCGTGCTGAGACAGTATTCGAGAAACCCGCTTTTAAGCATGCGGCATCAACGTGTCGCGGATTATTACCCATTACCGGTTTTTATGAATACAAGCATGTGAAGGGAAAAAAGTTTCCTCATTTCATCGATTGGAAAGATGAAGAAGTAAGATGGATAGCGTGTGTTTGTGATGAATGGCACAATAGCGATAGGGGAGAGAGTGTGCTCACTTTTGCCATTGTTACAACTCGTGGAAATGCATTAATGGCTCAAATACACAATAACCCGGAGCTTGATGAGCCTCGCATGCCTGTGGTGCTTGAGGGGCAAGACTTGTTGAAGTGGATGAATGCAGGCACTCCCGTTGAAGAATTAAAAAAGCTTCTTAAGACTTCAGATGATGCAGCGATGAGAGCACATCCGGTGAAACAACTTCGAGGTAAATACTCACCGGGTAATACGGAGGAAGCATACAAACCCCACGCTTATCCAGAATTGTATGAGCCGCCTACGTTGTTTTAACG
>JAURKF010000092.1 GCA_030831885.1 Flavobacteriales bacterium | reverse complement strand
GTGCCTGTTTCATGCACACGACCCTGATCGAGTACTACAATTTGGTCGGCCTTGCGAATAGTCGATAGTCGATGCGCAATCACGATAGAAGTTCGGCCAACCATAAGCTTTTCAAGCGCATCCTGCACCAGTCGTTCACTTTCACTATCGAGCGAACTCGTAGCTTCATCAAGAATGAGAATAGTTGGATTACGCAGCACAGCACGCGCTATGGCCACGCGTTGTCGCTGACCACCGGAAAGCTGTATTCCACGCTCGCCAACAACTGTTTGAAATTTATCCGGGAATGCTTCAATAAAATCGAGAGCGTTGGCTTTGCGCGCAGCTTCGCGCACTTGTTCTTCACTTGCACCGGGAGCACCATAAGCGATGTTGTCGTATATAGTTCCTCCAAAAAGTATAACCTCCTGCGGCACAAAAGCCATGTGCCTGCGCAAATCAGTGAGTTCATACTGTAAAGCAGGTTTTCCATCAAATAGAATTTCTCCGGCTGTCGGCAAATAAAATCGCTGAATCAGCGAGGCAATGGTCGATTTACCCGAGCCGGAAGATCCAACCAGTGCAATCTGCTGACCTTCCTTCACAGTAAAAGAGACACCACGCAACACCTCCACATCACTGCGCGAAGCATATGTGAATACCACATCGCGCAATTGAATAGTTCCGTTCATAGGTGTAAGACCGGTCAAGTTTTCCAAGGCAACATCTTCGGTTTCATATCCTAGAATTTCCATCACGTTTTCAATCACTCCAATGCTGCGCTGAAGCGTACCCATTTGGGCGGCAAGGCCACCGATAGATCCAGCAACCAATCCGGTGATAAAAACAAACTTGCCAAGGACATCCTTGCCTATTTCGCCGGTTTCCTGAAGATGAGCGCCGACACCCATTACCAAGCCGAGCGCTCCGAAGAGAAAGATGATAATGAAAGTGCCAAACATGCCTCGCCAAACGGCACTTCGCATAGCAATTTCCTTGATGCTTGCAATGCTATTTAAAAACCGATTCGATTCAAAGGCCTCATTGGCGAAGCTCTTCACATTAACAATGCCTGTGAGCGATTCATTAACGATAACACTGCTTTCAGCAACCTTATCTTGAGTGCGCTTTCCAATGGTTCGGATGTAGCGCCCAAAAATTACCATGATTACGATAATCACAGGCAAGGTGCAAAGCATCACCAGAGTTAGTTTATATGAATAGGAAACCAGCCAGCCGATTCCTACCACAATGATGACCGTTTGACGAATAAATTCCGCAAGCGTGATAGTGAGGGTTTCCTGAATAGTTGTGATATCGCTTGAAAGACGGCTCGACAAATCGCCCACACGACGCTCGTTGAAGAATTGCATCGGCATACGAATTATGGTGGAGAATGCATCGCGACGCAATGCCAGCATAGCGTTCTCGGTTACATAGGAGAAGATGTACACTCGAAAAAAGGAAAAAACCCCTTGAATAATCAACAATGCAACAAGCGCCACCAAAACCTGCCCAGTGCCACCCCATTCAGGCCTGCTCGGTAACCACTGAGCCCACATTCCCGAAGTAAATTGAGCGGATGAATCGGGACTTACCAGCTGGCCTAATAATGCCGTAATGACGATAACGAGTAATCCTGAGACAACTAATAACAGTAGTCCAATAGAGAATAAAAAGCTATAGGGCTTCACATACTTGAACACCCGAAGGGCATTCAAAAAAGATTGTTTGGAGATTTTCTTCTTTTCGGTTGACGTTTCGTTAGACACAGCTCTCCTTTTTTAATAGGAGACAAAATTAGTTCATTCCATGGGCTAAGGCATCGCTTGCCTGAAGCAGTTTTTTGGCCTTCTTGATACTGCGCTCTACTTCTATTTTTCGCTTCCGGCCATACTCTTCGTCCATTCTAACTGCATCAATCTCCGGATCATAAATAATGCGTGCAAAAGGCTCTTCCAACATGGTAAAATCCGCTCCTTCGACTGGTCGGAACAGCGACACATTCAGTTCAACATTTCTTGGCTTCGATTCTTTATCAATTTGAGTGGCATCAATAGCAATCTTTTTATTGATAAATGCAGAGCCACCAAACCTCACATCGTATTCAAATCCCAGTGGCAAAAAGAATGAATATGAGCCATCCTCGCCGCCGAAAAAGGCAACATAGAGCTCATTGTTCTGATACACTACCACTTGTGCATACGGCGCAGGTCGCTCATTTCCGGTGGAAATATCGTAATCGGTAACTACACCATTCAGATAAAAATAATTGCTCCGGGTTGCGGCTTTATCGGTCTTCAGTTGTTGAGCTTCTGAGCTCAACCCCATTAAACAGACCATAAGAAATAATAGAAACGATCTCATAGCATGAAGGTAACTATGCACGTGCGCTGATATCCGACCTTGAAAGTTCGTTTTCAACAGCATACGGTTATTTTCCATTTGCCGCCAATACTCCATTCAATCGCTCATTAAACTTGTTGGTGTATGCAGCATTCCATTCCAGTTTCCCGCTTCGCTTATTGAACCTTGCCATCGCCACGGGTGTATAATTCATGAAGTTCATACCGAGATAACCCCGATCCTTAAACAAGGTGATATCCAGATTCACGTTCACCAATGCCAGATCCGCTCCGCGTTCAAAACCTTTGGTATCAATCTCAACCACTTTGGAAACAAAAGGAGCAGTACCAAACTTCAATGTGAAAACCTTATGTCGTGGCAAGTTCAAACTGTACCTTCCCTTCGGGCCTGTCTTTTCAGTTGCGATAAGTTGATCTCCCGACCAAACCTCAATTGGTACCCCCATAATTCCTTTTTCACTGGAGTCGTTCAAATTCAATTCGAGAACATTTCCCTGGAAGGTAAAAGAATTGATTTTTGTTTGGGCCTGAACAGCCGTTAATAGAAGTAATGATGCTAAGAATAAGATTGATTTTTTCACTTATGAAACGATTTTGTGGGGGCTTCTACGCCAGGCTCCTCAAAAAGGTTACGAATCCGATTTGCGCGCTTTCTTCTCCGGTTTTTCATGAAAAAAATACCTGAAATCTAGCGTGAGGTAATTGCCTCCAAGCGACGTATAGGAGGTTACCGGATCATTATTTAACTCGAATAAAACCCGCGTCGTTCCAATTTGCTGAAAGGGCCGATGGTATGAGGCCCCTATATAAAAATATCCTTTATCGGGGGTTCGCCACTCGAAACCATAATTGGCTAACAAAGCGGCTTGAACCCAACTTTGCTTATATGTTTTCTGATAAAAATCGTAGCGCGTCGTGTCACGATACTCATAAGCAAAGGACTCTACATTACTGGGGTATAAATCAATCGAGGCGCCTGCGCTTGCATTCATAAAAATACGATCCGACAGTTTTACAAAAACCATTGCCTGAATAGGAATCTCATACCCAATGAATCGAAAACGAAGTTGCTTTTCCTGCTGCAGACCAGGATGATTGAAATGCAACGTGTAGTTGCGTTGCACCAGACAAATTCCCGATTCTAGGCTCCAGTTGCGCGTAAGGCCGCGGCGCACCACCATCCCGAAATTCAAACCGAGGTTGGGCTCAAAATTCACGCGAAGGTCCTCGAGTTCCAAATCATCGGTTCCCGATCCAAAGTACTTACTTGGAACTATAGGCTTCAATTGAACACCCAGTGTCGTAACATTTACTTGAGCACAGGTGTGGCCAGCCCACACAAGTAGCGAGAACAAAAAACCATATGTGAATGATTTAAAACTCAAGAGTTACTTTCAATCCAGGTTGTTACAAACTCCAAAGGCTTTCTGTGCTGAGCGGGCCATTCTCCCTCTGGATAACCCACATAAAGTAATCCTAAACATCGATCGCCCGGTTTAAGTCCAAGGAATTCATGAAAACGGATATGATTGAGGAGTTTGGGTGTGGACCAAAACGTTCCCAGTCCGTATGCAGTCGCTGTGAGCATCGCATTTTGTATAGCACATGCAACGGCCTCAATCTCTTCTATCTCATCGATTTTACCGGTCGAGTCACGCTCCATCGACACAACAATAACCGCAGAAGATTTTTGAAGACGCATGGCCATTCGCTCGAATTTAGAAGCATTGAATTTTTCTGAAGAGGTTGTTTCTTTATACAGATCTGGGATAAATGTTGAAATTCGATTTATACCGTCACCCATGTAAACATGGAAACGCCACGGCTGCGTCATACCATGGGTTGGGGCCCAAAGCGCGTTATTCAACATGAGCTCAATTTGCTCACGATGAACTTTACGTGTTGAATATTTTTCGGGTACTATCGTTCGGCGATTGCGAATGACGTCCGTTATTTCACTTAGATTGTATTTCATGGGTTGCAATAGCAATGCAAAACTAATGGAGGCCGCATGTTAAACCGCCCCAAAAGCAAACAACCGAATTGAACGACGATTGTTATATCGCACGTAACTTGGCACTTTCAATAGGCATGAAAAAAACATATGTAATAACAGGGGCCGGTTCAGGCATGGGCAGGGCTACTGCCCTAGAGCTTTCAAAAGATGACAACAATAGACTTCTGCTGATAGGCCGCACTCGCTCAGCTCTTGAAGAGACGATAACCACACTGCACAATCAACATCAGCATTCAGTTGCAGACTTCGACATTCGACAACCCGATTCATGGAAGAAGACTTTATCAAGTGCTTTTAACGTGGAGACCAATCTGTGCGGTGTGTTTGCCAATGCCGGCATTGGTGGGGAAAATCACTACGGCAGCGACGATCGGTGGGACGAGATTATCAGTATCAATCTTACCGGCACGTACGTCACCATCATGGAGCTGCTGCCATACCTGAAGCAATCGGGTGAAGCCTTCAAACATATCGTAATCACCTCGTCTTGCCTTGCGCGATTTGGAGTTCCCAATTATTCTGCTTATTGCACTGCCAAAACAGGATTACTGGGGCTTACCCGTTCGCTGGCCTTACAATTTGCCTCTGACCGTATCCTTGTGAATGCGTTGTGCCCAGGCTGGGTACAAACAGAAATGTCTAAAGCCAGCATACAGCGCCTTGCAGACCGGAACGGCCAAACATATGATGCCGCTTTCAATGAGCAAATGGGTTATGTGCCATTGGGTCGCATTTCTCAACCGATTGAAATTGCCCGAATGGTAGCGTTTTTATTTTCAAACCAACAAACCTCCATTACCGGTCAGGGACTCGACATCAATAACGGATCATTCATGCAATGAAGAAACAACTTTCCATTCTACTGCTCGCCGGCAGCATAGTGCAGGCAACCGCTCAATCGACCTCTTCCGATAGCATTATGATAGCATCGATTTACAACGAAGTAATGCTTCACGGAGAGTGCTATGATAATTTGCGCTATCTGTGCAAGAACATTGGTCATCGACTGGCTGGTTCGGAGAGTGCGCAAAAAGCCATCGACTGGGGGAAACTCGTGTTGGAAAAATCGGCCCCGGGGCATGTGTTTTTGATGCCTGTTGAAGTACCGCATTGGACACGCGGCTCATTTGAGTTCGGCGGATATACAACCGAGGGTTTGCAAAAGGAAGTTGCCCTCACAGCGTTAGGTGGTTCGGTGGGTACAGAAGGCAAACGAATAACAGCGGAAATTATCGAGGTTAAAACCTTTGATGAGTTAAAGGCATTGGGTGAAAGTGCGGTAAAGGGTAAAATTGTATTCTTCAATAAACCGCTCGATGCTACGCTCATCAACACCGGTGCGGCCTACGGAGGTGGCTATCCAATTCGCGGCCAGGGACCGAGCGAAGCCGCCAAAATGGGTGCTGTGGCATGCCTCATTCGCTCCCTTACACTAGCCGACGACAACTATCCTCACACAGGAGCAACGAATTACGAGGATGGTGTTAAGCGTATTCCTGCCGCTGCGCTCAGCGCTGTTGCTGCTCGCCAATTAAGTCAAGATTTAAAAAAGAATCCAAAACTGCTTTTCAGTCTTCAGTTATCATGTGAAGCCTTTGACCGCATAATGCAAGCGAATGTCATTGCTGAAATACCGGGCACCGAATTTCCAAATGAATATATCACAGTAGGGGGTCACCTCGACTCGTGGGATATAGGTGAAGGAGCGCATGATGATGGTACAGGCATAGTGCAATCCATCGAAATGATTCGAACTCTTCAAGCTATTGGATATAAGCCCAAGCGCACTATTCGCGCTGTATTGTTTATCAACGAAGAATTTGGCAACGACGGCGGTGAAACCTATGCGCGGGTTTGCAAAGAATCGGGACTCGTTCACGTTGCCGCTATCGAAAGCGATGGTGGAGGTTTTACACCTGTTGGATTTAATTGTGATCTAAGCGACACACAATATGAGCTCGCTCAATCATGGCTTCCCTTATTGGAGCCCTACAATCTTTTTCGCTTCCGTCGTGGCGGCAGCGGTGTAGATATTCGCCCTCTGAAAGATGAACGAATCGCATTGTTCGGATTGAATGTCGACGGACAACGATATTTCGACTATCATCACACCAACAACGATCGCTTCGAGAACGTAAATAAACGTGAAGTGGAATTAGGGGCTGCTGCGATGGCGTCGCTGGTTTATCTGCTCGATCAGAGCGGAATCCCGGTTCAGAAATAAAAAAGCCGCTCCAAAAGGAGCGGCTCTTTTCAATTCCTTTATAGAAGAATTACTTCACAGTCAGTTTAGAAACTGAAACACTGTTACCTGCCTTGAAGTTAACAAGGTAGATACCTGAAGCAATACCATCCAATGAGAGTTGGCTTTGGTTTGCACCTGCTGGCTTGTTACCAAGCGTTTGTACGCTTACAACATTACCAACCATATCAACCAATTCAATTACTACCATTTCGCTTGAAGCAAGGGTGTAGTCGAAGGTTACGCGGTCAGTTGCAGGGTTTGGATATACACGGAAATCAGAAGCAGATGCGATTTCTTCGATGCCTACCTGAACGTTTACGTTCGCCTTAGCAGCAGCTTCGTAGAATCCGTAGCTACCATCATAATCCCAAATTACAGACTCGATGTCGCCGTTGTCCTGAACTGAAGTAACATATACAGAACCGTCGGTAGCGCCCCAGATAGAGCCATTCAAACCATCACCGTATGCATCATACCAAGTGAATTGGTAGCATCCGGTAGAAGGAAGATAAACGTGCTCAACCAAAGAAGAAGCATCAGCATTTGCTGCACTATAAGAATTGCTTGCTACGACGTTACCATTGTCATTGGTGATTTCCCAAGAAGCTTCTTCGGGCCAGTTGTCGAAAGTGATTTCCATTTTGATGTGCGTAGTAGCATCATCAGCAAAACCGATAGAGGCAGTATAGCTATTGTTGGTCGTGTTATCATCGGCTGATGTGATAGAAACCTGTAGGTTACCGGCACCTGTCATGCTTACCGTTCCAACATTTACTTGCTCAATTGCATAGGTCGATAAGTTACCTGACCAGTTGTAAGAAACAGGAGAAACACCGCCTGTTACTGTGATAGTGCAAGCAGTAAGTGGAGAGAGACCATTGTTTTGAATTGTAACAGCAACGTTCACATCACCGCAAGTAACAACATCACCATTGTAGCTCAGCAACAATGGGTCATTGCTCAATGAAGCAGGCTCAGGACAATCACCTACAGAAGCATACAAATCAGCAGCTCCCAATTGACCTACTTCAGTAACGATGCGGTTAGGACAAACGCGGTAGATAGTTGGGAAGTAAGCAATGGCGTAATCATCATTGATTTGGTTAGCCAAGGTATTAGCTGGGTTTGCCATTGGAAACTCGATTGGAGTTCCTGCAGGATTCAGCCAGTTACCTTGAGTGCTGGTGCCGGTGCCATTCATGTCAGCATCGGTTGTAGTACCATCACCATCAATCCAGATAACCATTACATCATCTGAAGTTGCACCTGAAACACCTGGTGCACCAGCAGGACCGTGATTGATATACAATTCATCCAAAGAACCGCTGGTATGATAGCCCCAGCATGGGCCACACCAAGTTGCGGACACGTCAATGAATACAGTATACCCTTGATCGAGGTAGTTGTAGAGGTTATGAGTCTCACCGAATTGATCGGTGATAGTGAAATCCTGACCAAAAGATCCGGGAGCCAATTGTGACCATGACAGCATGGGCACTAGCATTACAGACAAAAATGCGAGTAAAAGTTTTTTCATGAGATTTGGTTTTAAATAATGAGCTGCAATATTGGCAACAAATCAGTTAAATCCCACATCCTAAATAGAAAAAAGTTGCATTTGCGTGGATTCATAAAGCAGTCACCAAATAAAAAAGGCCACCGAAGCAGCCTTTTTCAAAATGGAGAGGTCCCGAGCGGATTCGAACCGCTGTAGCAGGTTTTGCAGACCTGAGCCTAGCCTCTCGGCCACAGGACCTTATAAATTAATCCCTATAGTTGCTAAACTAAACGGGGCGCAAATATAGAGTGTTTCGTAAGAAATGGCAACCTTGAAAAAAGAAACTCCCCAATCAGCCATTAACCCAAGTACACAATACACTTTTGAAAAATCAAAATTTTGGGAGGCTGCAGGTGCCCCCGAAAGAGTAGTTTAGCCTGTACAAGGAAAACTATTAAAATCGAAAGAAACATGAGTAACAAAGTTTACATTGCCATTATAGCCGTGCTGCTAGGTGCAGTAGGAATTATGGCCTACAACCTCAATAAAAAGGAAAAGGAGATTGTATATATCTCCCAGGAATACGCCAACCTTGATACCGAACGTCAGGATTTGGCCGTTGAGCTCGAGAGCATGAAAATGCAGTATGACACCCTATCCGTTACCAATTCTGATATGCAGGCTAAAATCGATGAGCAAGAAAACGAATTGGCGGCATTACTGAAAAGAGTTAAAAACAAGGATTACGACATCAAAAAGCTTAAGGCCGAGGCAGAGACCTTGCGTGGCATAATGAAAAACTACATTGCCCAAATCGACTCGCTCAACCGCGCCAATGCCCAGTTAACGGCAGAGCGCGATAAAGAATCAGAGCGAGCCAATAGTGCAGAAGCAAAAGGACGTGAATTGGAAGGAGAACTGAGCACATCGCGTGAAATGAATGCGAAAGGTTCAGTACTCACAGTAGGGGAGTTTCAGAACATGGCGCTGCGTGAGCGCAATTCTGGCAAATCGGTCGATACCGATCGCGCTAAACGCACAGAAACAATCAAATCATGTTTCAACATTCGCAAAAACACAATAGCCAAGCCGGGCAAACGCACACTTCAAATGTCGATTGTAGGCCCTGATGGGCAAGTACTCACAGGAAAAAAATCGGGAACCACCACGATAAATGGCGCTCAAGTGCAGTACAGTGAAAGCCGTGAAGTGGAATATCAGCAAACCGATACCGACGTTTGTATTTATTTCACCGCCAACGAAGGCTATGTCTATAAGGAAGGAACATATAAAGTAAATATTTACGAAGGTGGCAACCTAATAGGCTCTTCGACTATCACCTTGAAATAAACTTTTCATATAAAAGATTGAAAAACCCCTGAACACTCAGGGGTTTTTTATTGCTCTGAAAACAAGTAATTTGCAGAGCTATTATTCTTCAAAGGAATAAGCATTCTGAACCGGTTCGCCCACCTTAGCGGTCGATGGATAAAAAAGCGAATAAAAAGAAGGGCGACTGGGGTGAAAAAATTGCGGCATCTCACTTGTCGGAAAAGGGATATACCATCTTGAAACGGCAGTGGCATTTTGCTCGCTTTGAGATTGATCTAATTGCCCAAAAGGAAAACACCATTGTATTTGCTGAGGTTAAAACTCGCTTCAGCAAAGAATATGGAGAACCATGGGCAGCAGTCAATTACTCGAAACAACGTAAAATCTGCCGCAGTGCCGACTATTACTTGCGAACCTATGCCATAGATGCAGAACCTCGTTTCGATATTATATCCATCATACACGCCGAGGGTACCACCGAGATCACTCATCTGGAACAAGCGTTCTTCCCAACTCTCTAAGAACACCGTACCTTCGCAGCATAATTACGTCCCATGCCCCGACCATCAGGAAATAAGCGCGATAAAGATGTGCGTGTCGAAAAGAAAAATCGACCTTCGATTGATAAGACCAACCGCGAACCCGATTCGAAGCGCGGAACGCGCGGGACCAGTCGGAATGCGCCAGAACGCAAGCAGGAATTTAAACCTTCAGATAAACCAAAACGAGCTCCCAAGCCATGGGAGTTAAAAGAGGAGCGCGAAGGGAAAACTCGCGGATCCTACTCACGAGGGGGTGCCAAAGGGAAGTTTGTTGGCAAACGCAGACCTGAACAGGCTCCGAAAAGCAACGATGGGCTTATGCGCCTCAACCGTTTCCTTTCAAATGCAGGCATTGCCTCTCGACGCGATGCCGACAAACTCATTGAACTGGGGTTGGTGAAAGTGAATGGCAAAGTGGTAACCGAGTTGGGAATGAAGGTTGACCCAAGGGTCGATATTGTTAAGTATGACGACAAGAGCCTTCGTCCAGAAAAAATGCAGTACGTATTACTAAACAAACCCAAGGATTACATCACAACGTCCGAAGATCCGCTTGATCGAAAAACCGTAATGCACCTTGTACATGATGCCTGCAAAGAGCGTATTTATCCGGTAGGAAGACTTGACAGAATGTCAACGGGATTGCTCTTGTTCACCAATGATGGTGAAATGGCCAGAAGACTAACCTCTCCCAAAAATGGGTTTCCAAAATTGTATCACGTAGAAACAATAGAAAAAATCAGAGGTGAACACATCGATGCAATTCGCGATGGGTTGAAATTGGAGGAAGGATTTGTAAAAGCGGAAGAAATCAGCTTGGTAAATGGCGACCCACGTCAGGTGGGATTGCGCATCAATACAAGCAAGGACCGCATCATCAAAGCGGTTTTCGAGCACTTCAAATACACAGTTAAAAAAGTTGATCGGGTTATGTTTGGGTCGCTCACCAAACGTGATTTACCACGGGGACGATACCGTCACCTCACAGAAAACGAAGTGAGCTTTTTGAAAATGATTCGCTAGTAGAACGAATGCCAGAAGCTACCATTCGACAAGCTGTTAATCTATCTGAAGACTGGATGATTCTGATCTTCCTCTTCACGCTTGCTGCATTGGCATATACCCGAAAAGTTTATCCTGCTCGAATCGCTCGCTTATGGAACAGCATGTGGAATATTCGCACCATGCGCCAATCGATACGTGAAGAACCAAATACGCCGCGCGCCAATTTTCTATTCAATACTTCTTTTTATTTTTTGGCAGCACTCATCGCATATACCGGTATAAAGTGCTTTCAACCTACTATTTGGTCTAAAATCGGATTTTTTCTCTATCCCATTTTAGTATCGGCCTTATTCCTCCTGTATCTATTAAAGAAAATCGTATTGCGTTTTATTTCCTTTGTCACCGATGGCGACTACAGCCTGTCTGAATACGAGTATAGTGTATTTATGACGAATCGTTTTCTCGGTCTCGTTCTTTTCCCCTTAACGTTAGGCACTACTTACTTTCCTGTTTTTCAAGCGAAAGGAATCATCATTGCTGCTGTCGTTTTGATTGTATTGGCTGTGATTTACCGAGTCATCCGATCGGTTATCACAGCAATAGAATCAGGGGTAACACCTTTTTATATTCTTTTCTACATTTGCACCCTCGAAATTTTGCCATCTGCCCTTGGCATTAAATGGCTAACTACATTTTGAGCACAAGACAAACCGAACTACAGCAGTATTCAGCCATGGCCGATAAGGTTAAAACTATTTTGATTACACAGCAGGATCCTGGTGCTGAAAAGAACCCTTACGTTGACCTTGCTAAGAAGCATAAACTCAAAATTGACTATCGCCCTTTTATACATGTAGAAGGCGTCGACGCTCAAGATTTTCGCCAGCAACGCGTTGATGTTCTTGAACATACTGCCGTTATTTTCACCAGCAGAAATGCGGTAGATCACTATTTCCGCTTGGCCAAGGAAATGCGTATCACGATACCTGAAACTATGAAATATTTCTGCATGTCGGAGGCCATTGCATACTACCTGCAGAAGTACATTCAGTTCCGCAAGCGCAAAATTTTCTTCGGTCACAGCACGTTTCAGGAACTTATGGAGCCTATTCGCAAGCACAAGACTGAAAAGTTTCTTTTGCCCTGCAGCGATATTCTGAAGCCTAGCATTCCTGATACGCTCGAGAAGGAGAAGATTCAATATTCGAAGGCCATGATGTATCGCACCGTGTGCAGCGATTTATCAGATTTGGCCGATGTAAAGTACGACATGCTTGTGTTCTTTTCGCCCTCCGACATCGAATCGCTCTTCAAAAACTTCCCCTTGTTCAAACAAGACAAGACGCGCATAGCTGCATTTGGACAAACAACTGCAAAGGCGGTTGAGGATGCAAAACTGCGCATTGATGTAATGGCTCCTTCGCCCAAAGCTCCATCCATGAGCATGGCTATCGAGCAGTACATCCAAGCGAATAAATAGCATATATTCCATACTATGCCTACGAGTTTTGCAAAGCGAGGTTCAACCATGAACAGCTTTCGCATTGCAAATGAACGAGGAGCTTTTGTATCTCATCGCACTATCGGCAATTCGCGGCCTTGGGCCGATAAAGGCCAAGGCTCTTTTACAGCACACGGGTAGTGCCCAAGCTGTCTTTCGTCTCAAAAACTCCATGCTACGCTCCATTCCCGAAATCGGTCGAGTTACGGCCGATGCCATTGCCCGTGCAGATTTCCACAGAGCAGAAAAAGAATGCGACTATATCATCAGGGAAGGAATACGAGTGGCGTGCTGGCCTGATAATAATTACCCCGAGCGTCTTAGACACTGCGATGATAGTCCATTGCTGCTCTATGCCCGCGGTAACTTCGAATGGAATCCGGCACGAGCCATTAGCGTTGTTGGTACTCGAAAAGCGGATCCTTATGGAAAGCAGTTTTGCGATTTGCTCATTGCAGAGCTAGCTCAATACAAGCCCACTATTGTTAGTGGTCTAGCGCACGGCATCGATGCAGCGGCTCATTTGTCGGCCGTTGAAAGAGGACTTCCGACCATTGCGTGTGTCGCTCACGGCCTGGAACGCATCTATCCGCAAATTCACAAAAATCTGGCAAGCCGGATGGAAAAGAATGGGGGTATTCTGAGTGAGTTTATGAGCAACAGTGAAATGGCTCCCGAAATGTTTCCCATGCGCAATCGCATTATTGCCGGTATGGCCGATTGTACTATAGTAGTACAAACTGATGTGAAGGGTGGTAGCATGATTACTGCGCACATTGCACATTCATATGGCCGTGAAGTTTTTGCAGTACCGGGTAGATATTGCGATTCGCTCAGTAAGGGGTGTCATCAACTTATTAAAAATAATATCGCCGCTATTCTTACATCAGCTGAAGACCTCATTCACTATCTTCAATGGGATAAGCCATCCGTCGCAAAACAATCAACTCTTTCCTTTTCCGAGCACCCCAACCCACATGCACAAAAGATTATTGAGGCCTTGGGCTCACAAAACGATTTAGCATTCGATGAGCTAATGAACAAAACTCAACACGATTGGGGGACTTTAAGCTCACAATTGTTGCAGCTTGAGTTTGAGGGGCGACTCAAACTGCTTCCCGGAAAACGCTATCGACTCATAGGATGACACATGTTGGGTTATGAACATACCTTAGATGATTATTATCAAAAGGAAAACTTTTTAGGAAGTCGTACGTTTCGAAATTGTTAACAGTAATCTAAACGCTTCGGCAAAAATCATTAATGATATGATTCTTCACTTCTTAAACAATTTCGAAAACTGGTTCAATCGTAAAATCGGTTGGTTCTTTATGAATGGCTACAAAGGAAAATCGGAATAGTTATTCCGAATTTATATGAAAAGGGCCTGCTGTTGCAGGCCTTTTTTTATGAAAGCTCTATGCATACATTCTGGGGTTCAGTGAAGAAACGCAGTGCCTCCCAACCGCCCTCGCGACCGACACCGGAGTGCTTCACTCCCCCGAAAGGAGTTCGTAAATCGCGCAACAACCATGTATTCACCCATACGATTCCGCTTTCGATGCGCGCCGAAAAACGGTGTGCACGTGTAACATCAGAAGTCCAAAGCGATGCAGCCAAACCATACTCCGTTGCATTCGCTAATTGAAGAGCATGTTCTTCGGTACTAAATTGCTGGATCGTAACTACCGGACCGAAGATTTCTTCG
>JAURKF010000013.1 GCA_030831885.1 Flavobacteriales bacterium | reverse complement strand
TCGATTGAGGAGCTGCTGCTGCGAATTGCAAGATTTTGGTCCAGGCCCCTCCATTCATGCTGTATTCAACGTACACGATATCATCATAATCCCAACCTGCGGCAGGATTTCCCGAACCGAATAATCCGCGAAATTGGAGGCCTGTCTGCCCTGTAACATTGATGGGTGCGAAGGTGATACTTTTATTGGGAAGTCCATCGCCGTTTCCGCCTGTGATGTTAAGATTTTCACCCGCCCACACAAAGTTTCCGTGTTTGTTGGAGTAGGGGGCTGTGGTGTTAGAAATATTGGAGCCGTTGGTGCGGTTGAAATGTCCGTTGAGGTTGTCGGTAAAAACGGAAACCGAGGTATAGGCTGTTCCCAATCCACTGGTCTCGAAGTCTTGAGTCCAAATCTGGGCGAAGTTCGTTAGTTGAAAACCAAAACAAAGTAAGATGAGTAGTACAGTTAGGCGCATTGGTTTTAGCTGAGGCATACCAGGAATGTATACACCTCACCTCACCTATAACTTGGGTACTGAGAAAATTATTCTTGAGGTTTTACCTTTGGTTTTACAACAGAGAAAATACGGGAGATATTGAAGCCGAATTGTATGTCGCCTTCCTTCCAGTCGCCTGTAGTTTCTGTAATGAATCCTTTTTCATTCATCGGTTTGCTATTCGTGAAATGGAGTTGGAATACGTGCCCTCCTGTTTCAATATCAAAACCGATGGAAAGAGAGTTTTTGTAGGTTGGGTCCAACTGACTGCCTGGAACAGCGACCCATTCCGCGTTGAATGACGAGCGCTTGGTTATTTTGTATCGACCACCTATTCCTATGGCGTAGATGTCGTTTTGCTGGGTTGAATCGGCGACTAGATTCCTATGCACTAGTGTTGGTGCCACTTGAATGGATAAAGCCTCATCCATTTTCCGTGCAATAAGAAGTTGGTGGCAGTAGTATAGCCTGGAGGAAAAGTAGTTGCTACGGTCCGGGTTGGCGAAAGGTGTTGTGCGAACTACCATCGAGGAGAACCAGGAAATGGATACAGGAACATTTTTCAATCCGGATGACTGTCTAATGATTTTGTACTTGATGAATGAATCGATTTCCTTGTTGACATTGGAGCGACCGATGCCGACCATCAAGCGGTCATTTACTCCATATTCCAGCCCAAGGCGCATGTATGCCTGATCGAGTCCCCATAGGTCGCCAGCCCCCGAGTTGATAGTACCGAAGCGGTGAGAGATTCTAAAATCGAGATGACCTGCAGCAACACCTTCGATGGATTGCATATTGATTACGCGGGTTGACTTGAACGTAGCAATGGTGAAATCGCGTGTGGGTTCGTCTTCACCCAACAGTGAGAGAAGATCGGTGGTGTCTTGCTGGGCATGAAGGACTTGAAACAAAAACAGAGCTGATGCTATCAGCCCTGTCTTCAAAATCGTTGGTACGTTGAAATGCATTATTTTTTCAATTCGGTAAGTGAAGATTTGCATGAAATTTCAATCACATTCGAAATGTTTTCTGATTTATCACCAGGGATATTTACTCCGTAATCGCTTGCTTTGATATTGAATTTGGCATCGGTATCGATTTTTCCACCGCCCACTACAAACGTAGCATCTGTGCTCACCGGTTTTGTTACTCCGTGCATCGTTAGTTCACCCACTACTTTTGCTTTGTAGGTGCCCGCTTTGGTTACGTTAACAGCGGATGGATTCTCCAATTTTCCCTTGAAATTGGCCTTTGGGAACTTAGTGCTTTCCATGTAGGTTTCATTGAAATGCTCACCCATGAAGGCGTTCTCAAAAACAAAACCTTTGATTACAGAGGCAATTTCAATAGCCCCTGACGCTGGATCATAGACGATGGAAGCTTTGTTGTTGGTAGCTTCTATTTTTTCGAGTTTGGCGTTCGAAAAGAATCGAATGGTTCCGTCTTTAGTGAAAAATTTTTGAGCCTGGATGTTGAGAGTACTGGCCACCAGGGCGCCCAAGAAGAAAATCTTTTTCATGTTTTACTATTTGGTTTGATGTACTACAACGCCTTGATTGAGCAGAACTTCACCTCCGAGGAGTTCACCTCCGAGAAGATCGCCCGCCATAAAGCCGTTGCATATTCCTTTAACGTCAATCTTCGTGCCCGGAGTTTCAGAGGGAGTTGTGGCTCCTTTCATGAGCGTAACACTAACCGTATTCATTTCTCCACCGGCCTCGAGTACCACCTGAACATTGCCCGAGGAGTCGGCGGAAGCCTTAATCAGGTCGCCTGAAATCTGAATGACCTTGTCGCTGTATTTGGCTGTAGTAGCCGGTTCGTCGGTTGCGAACTCTGTGAAGAGAGCACTGGCAGTTAGGGTTACGAATGGTTCCTCATCTTCTGCAGTGCGATGCGGCTTATTCCATAGATAAGCACCTATTCCAGCCGCAATCAGGAGGATTATAAATAATGAAATGACTACCTTTTTCATATATACTTATTCTTTAAATCCGTTTTGTTGCCATAGAGTGAATGCTTCTTTATCGCAAACATTCAACGATGCCGATGGAGGCATAGCGGCTCCTTGCGAGCAACTATTGCCTTCTACTACTCGACAAACTATTTCTTCCTTCCAGGTGCTCACATCGGTAAAAGTACTGAAGTTGGGACTTTCTCCCGGGCCGTGACAGCTCACGCAATTGTTGTTGATAATAGGCGCGAGGCGCGTCGTGTAAGATGATGTGGTGTCTGTGCACGCGATTTCATTGCCATAGAGATAGGCTTCATTATCGTAGTAACACGACTGAAAAAAAAGGATAGCTATACAAGCAGTTGCTGCGAGGGTAGTGGATTTCATCGAATAATCAATTATTGGGCGCTCCGGCATTAATCCAATCTTGGATTTGGTTTTTCTTGCACGTGCTTATACCATTTGAATTAGGAGGCATAATGCCACCAATGCCATTGATTCTGTCCATTAAACTACCCGACAAAGCGCACGCTTGTATTTGACCATGCGTAACCAAAGAAAGGCCAGCGCTAGGGTTGCTGCTGTTGTGACATCCTGCGCAGTTGGCCTCGATGATCGGCAGTATATCTGAGCTGAACGTGAATGTGGAATCACACTCCGAGCAACTATTATTCAATGCGCCTTGTAAAATCCATGTTTGAATGGCTGAGATTTCGGCCGCTGAAAGTGGGATAGATCCCGAAGGAGGCATTATCTTATCCGGGTCCGTTTCATTTATTGCGTCATCCCAAAGTTCTGAACTAATCAAATCTCCAGGCTCAACATAGTTCATGATTTGATTATAGCTAGTTAGCACGATGCCATCATTTTCATCCGTTGATGTGTTATGGCAACCCGGCATAGAGCAGTGCGAAAGAATGATGGGTAATACGGTATTGTTAAAATAGACGGTTCCAGGAACGCATGGATTCGTAACAGTATCAATAGGATTGACACCATAATCAGTGCTATCGTTATTGTCAGGTGTGGGCACATCGGTTGTATCCGGGTGATGTTTACACGCTGTGATGAACAGTATGCAAATCAAGATAGAATAAGCATAGGAACTCGTAACACTCATAGAGATATGAATCTACCGCGAAAGTAAGAAATTAGGTTCTCATGGCGATTGATCTACATCAATTTCTGCGGTTTATTTACCCGTCTTTAAAAAGTTGGAATTGCTTACCACGCGACCTTTTGCGGTGAAGCAAAGTGTATATGCGCCGGCGGGTAAATGCTCAACGGAGATTGAGGACGTTGACCCATTAATATTCCAGTTGTTTTTAGACAGGCGTGAGACCTCTTTTCCTTCTCCGTCTAGAACTATTGCTTCATCTACAAGTGATGAGATAGAATTCGGATCGAATTGAAGAAGGCTGCTTGTAGGGTTGGGGAATACAACAATCGAATGGTTGTTCGCCATTATTTCATCCAATCCTACGCTTCCGGAGGTTACTACTTGGCTTGTCGAATACACACGGTCTCCAATTTCATTGCCATTAGCATTTGCCGCAAGACCGGCTACGTAAAATGTAATATCGCCGATGTCGGTAGTTGGGGCATCCCATGTGAATGTAAATGTGTGAGAATTTGCTGAAGCCCCTGTATTGTTATTGTGAGTAATCGCATGAAGTTGAAAGCCGCCAACTGTCTTGTTTTTAATTTGGGTTCCGGTCCCGGCATGCAGAGTGCCTGCATTGTCACCATTGGGTTTCAAGGCTTCAAAACACAGCCCAAACAAATTAATGCTGGTTTGCGCAACTGTAACTGATATGGTATAAGTCGCTCCCGGAACATATGTCCAGTTGGTCAGGTTGGGAGAAGATATGGTGATGCTGCCTGTGCCGCTGTTGAGCGCATAGGTGTTGTGGCAGTCGGTTGTAGCACAGGTCACTTCATTGGGAGCTCCCGACGCACCGGCCTTCCCATCCAGGTCGTCATTGCTGGTGGAAGCAGAGGTAAGCATAATGCCGCCAGCCAATGCTAACAGAGCAGCAACAAGGAATTTATTCATACGGGTTTTGGTTTTGTGCGTTTAGTTAGGAATGATAAATCCGAATGTGCCCGAGCAATTCTCAAATTCAAGGACATTCGACTCGTTTCCTACTTCAATTAGCTTAGCGCTGAATCGAACTTCAGAAGTTATCGCACTCTGACCTTGCAATCCTGCGCTAAAGGGCGCGTGACCTATCAACTCGAGGATGGAATTCGGTATGTTATTGAGTGGCGTAGCGGAGGAGTATAGTTTCCCATTCCAGCGATATTCTAGAATGACCTTTTCATAGTTTGGAGTGGGAGTTTCCCAGTCTAAGAGGATGTGAGGCGCGACAGCGAGATGTTCCTCTTCCTCCAACGATTCGTCGATGGGAAATCCGTGGTTGAATGCAAGGCTAAACGAGCCTGTTTGTGAAATTGCATCGTTCACGAAGAAAAGTTTTATTTCGTACTGTTGGTTGTTGGGGATATCGAGCATGAGTGACTCGTCTTCATATGCGATCCCGTTGATCTCCCAATGCGTCGCCCGCAATTGGGGGTCATTTTGAGGAAAGTAAACACGCACCTGATTGTTCTGCTCATCCTCATCGTCGGTCAGTTCGTACACAAACGGAGCAGACATCTGATGATGTTGGCCGACATAAATCGATTGATTTATTTCAATCGTGTTCATCACTTGTTCCGAAGCATCAAGTTGCTCATACGTGGCAGATATTTCATGAACTCCTTCTGTGTCGAACGAAAAGGATGCATCGCCGAGCTCTGTTGCTTCTTCTGCTTCAAAACTTACGTCGGTTTGTTGCTGGTCTAATCCGAGTTGACAAGTGGTGTAGGCCGATGTGCTTGGCTCAGTTGCAAAAGCAAGTTGTGACTCATTGAATAAATCGAGATTAGCGCATTCGGATAAAGTGCTTCCTTCGCGGTCGTGCATGATGATTGAAAATACAGGATCACATGTGGGGCAGGATGCATCTGCGAAGTTGCTGCGCCATTCCATTACACCGTATTTGTTTCGCTCAATAGAGGCTGTTTGAATAAGGCCATCTACACCGGCCGCAAGCGTGAATGCTTCTCCATTGCGCGTCCCGCTAAGGCTGAATGCAGGTTCGCTCAAAAGATTTTCTTCGTAGTCTTTGTGCTCGCATGACTGCGTAAACAGGGCGATTGAAATTAACAGGAGAAACAGCTTTTTCATGGATTCAGTTTTATGCGGAAGTACAGCGATAGCATCGAGTTTTTATCTCGCTTATTTCCGAAGAATTCGTTTTTGGTAACATCGGTAAGTCCCAGTTGGTATTGAGCGCCAACCGATTTGTTGCGACCCAAGGCATATTCATAGTTCAGCAGCAGCGCATGTTGAATCGTATTGTAGCCTTGAACATAGCCTTTGCCCGATTTACTATTGGCGGTTGGGCTCTCATAGCTTGAAGCTACACCCGTTTCGATACGATTGTCAGCAGTTAGTAAATAGTCG
>JAURKF010000091.1 GCA_030831885.1 Flavobacteriales bacterium | reverse complement strand
TGAAAAATGAGCTTATAGTCATCATGCTCCCATTGCGCCCTGCGCAGATCGCACAAGGTGGTTTTCTGCCCACCCCCCGTTTTACAAAATGCTGCAAAATCCTTGTAGCGAAGAAGTATCGCGGCGGCTTCGTTCATTTTGGTAACATCGAGAGGCCATGGGTAAAATGTGGAGAAGCGCTGAATAAACGGATCACGGCGCTGGTGAATATGATATTCATAACTGCGCTCTGTTGCATCAAAGCGGGCATGTGTCAAATAGTCAACTTGCCACATACCAAATAACCCGATGTCTTTGGGGAGCATTAGGTTCAACTTGAATAGAATTTCTTCTTTGTTGATATTCGGATTCTCTGCATTGAAATGCAGATAAAAATCACGGGCATGCACGCCGGCATCTGTGCGGCCACAACCTACAGAAACCACTTTCTCCTGGCGCAATAATTTGCGTAATGCGGTTTCAATTTCTTCTTGCACCGAATGACCATTCAATTGCCGCTGCCATCCGTGATAATTTGTGCCGTCATAGGAAATATGCAGGAAATACCTTTTCCACAATGGTTTTTCTGCCGGTTGTATGTCCATATCGTCGGTCATGATGTAAAAAATTGTTCTTCAAACCCCACGAGGTATAGTTTCTCCTGGGCACGTGTAAACGCGGTGTAAAACCATCGATTCAATTCAATACCGGCCATCTCGTCTGTAACGTACCCCTGGTCAACAAACACACAAGGCCATTGGCCTCCTTGTGCTTTATGGCATGTGATGGCATACGAGAATTTCACCTGCAATGCATTGTAATAGGGGTCTCCTTTCACCGCTTTTTTCAATAGTCGAGAATCTGTTATTTCGGGATAATCTTCTGCTATCATGCGCGCAAGTTCCATGCGCTGCTCCTGAGGCATCGAGGCGTGGCTATCCCAAATAGTATTGCACAGCAGAATCGACTCAAACTCAGGCATGTCAGGGTAGTCGGGCATTTTTAGAATGACCTTACAAAAGCGAAATGCACCTCTGTCTTCAAAACGGAGCACTCTTTTAATTTCAATGGTGTCACCATTGGCTATAAAACCTGCAGCAAATTCGCCAGGCTTCAGCCAGAAATAATTATTCTTGAGAACCATCATGCGATCGCCCGCGCTGATTTCCTCTTCAAGCCACAAGATTCGTTGTCTTATTTGTTGATTGAACAGGTTCGCTCTTTTGTTGCTGCGCGTTACGATAATCATGTCGTCCTTGCCATAACGCGAATAGGCATTTTCAAGGTAGTCTTGCAAATCGCGTTCAATGCGCTGCACATCAGGAAAATGTTCCGTTGTGAGTTTGGGCAGTTCTTCGGTCTTGTCGTGAATCAGCTTGCGCAGATAGGTGGCATTTTCTAAAATGCCCGATCCTTCTTTTTGGCGAATTACTTCGCTAAGTTCGATTTCTGCAATATTCAAATAATAGTTGCTCTTGAGATGCTCGAGGTGCAATGCCGGACTATATGCAGTTCCTACCGGCGGCAATTGTGCCGTGTCACCTATGAGCATGAGCTTGCAACCTGAGCCGCTGTAAACATGGCTAATTACATCGTCGAGCAAATCATTGAACGGCTCTGTTTGGGCATGTCCGATCATCGAGGCTTCATCCACGAAAAACAAGGTGTCTGTAAGCTCATTTTCTTTCAATTCGAAAATTCCTTCACCCGTGCGCGATTGCTTTGCGTAGTAAATGTGCCGGTGAATGGTTCCGGCGGGCCGTTGTGAATAATTCGAAAGAACACGTGCTGCCCGTCCGGTGGGTGCAAGCAGCACATAGGGTATTCCAAGTTGCTCGACCACCTCAACAAGCAAACTGATCGATGTGGTTTTTCCTGTGCCCGCATAACCTCTTAACAACAAGGCACAACGCTCTTTTTCTGAAACCACAAAACGTGAAAAGGCATGGAAGAGCTTTTTCTGTCCTTCTGTTGGTGCATGGCGAAAACTGCCGAGTAAACGGTTTTCAAGTTGTTCCGATGTCAAACGTTTATCCACCGATGCTCCCATCATCAAACGATTTTAAGAACAAAGAAAAGACATCCCTGTATCTGTGCTTAGTTTCGCACAAGAATATATTCCATGACTGTATTTGACCCTGAATTGTCGGCTCGTATGAAAATGCCAAAGGAGATGCTCGATAGGGCTTCTGAATTGCATTTGGCGATTCATGTGGGTGGTTCCGAGCTGCATGCTGCGCTGTTCGATTTTCATGCATCTCAGTGCTTATGGCATGTGTATTCAGAAATCCCGGCAGGAATTTCAGTTTCAAAATTCATCTATCAAAGGAACTGGATGGATGCCATATTTCGAAAATGCACTATCACGTTCGATAGTGATAACTATGCACTGATTCCGCAGTCCTTATTTGATCCTTCCGCATGCTCCGACTATCTCGAGATGCAACATGGAAAGCCCGCAATCTCAATCGGCTACACCGAATTGCCGGAAGCAGAGGCGGTATTATGTTTCGAGTGGCCGGAATGGTATTCAGAAGTCATGCGTCTTATTCCCAATGCGCGCATATTACCTCAACCGGTGCTTCTGGTTCGACTTGTCCAATCCTATACTCAATCAGGGGATGCAGGTTTTCTTGTTGCTGTTTCATCGGGTAATGCAACAATTGTCGGATTCAAAAATAGAGCGCTTGCTTTGCTTGTAACCCAACCGGCTCGTACTTCCGAGGATATCTTATATCATCTTTCCAATGCCGCCCTTCGTTTGCAAATAGATCCTGAAAACTGTAGGGTTTACTTGTTGGAGGCAATAACCGATAATGAAAATCAATCGTTGCTCGGCCGTTACATAAAAATGGTATCGTCCATATCTTCTCCCGCCGGAATTGAAGCACCTGCCGTCACACAATTGCATTACTTATGCGCATAATCGCTGGTTCCCTGAAGGGACGGTCTATTGATGTTCCTCGCAATTTCAAAGGTCGGCCAACAACTGATTTTGCTCGAGAGGGTTTGTTTAATGTATTGAACAACCGAGTGAATTGGGAAGGGCTGAGGGTCCTTGATTTGTTTGCGGGAACTGGGGCTTTTTCCCTGGAGTGTTTTTCACGAGGAGCGGATTCAATTTTGGCTATCGACCTGCAACCGCTGCACGTGCGTTTTATCAATGAAAATTTTATGAAGTTCGGTGCTGATAACGCTCACGCTATTAAATGTGATGTCTTTAAATGGAATCCCCAACCCGACGATGTTTTCGATTTGATTTTTGCTGACCCACCTTACGATATTCCAGGCTTAACGAAAATTCCAAAGCTTATTCTGGAAGCAGGTGTGCTGAGTCCGCAAGGGCTCTTGTTAATAGAGCACGGAAAGAGAACCAGTTTCTCTGATCAGGCGGGATTTCAATTCGAAAAATCATACAGCAATGTCAACTTTAGCTTCTTCAGCAACTGAAGTGTTTTTCCTGTACGTTTGTGTACATGAAAAAGGTGGCAGTTTTTCCCGGTTCGTTCGATCCTATTACAAGAGGTCATGAAGAGATTGTGCGCAGGGCAGCATTGCTTTTCGATGAAATAATTGTTGCTGTCGGTCGCAATACTTCCAAAACAACATTGTTTCCGGAATCGGTGCGTTTTGAATGGGTAAAGAAGACTTTCTCGGATCTGCCCAATGTTAGGACTGAGGTGTTGGAAGGATTGACAATTGATTTCTGTAAAAGAAATGAAGCTCACTTTATTTTAAGAGGTATTCGCAATGGAGCCGATTTCGAATATGAACGATCCATCGCTCACATGAACAAGCAGTTGCATGCGGATGTAGAAACTGTTTTGCTTTACTCCGATTCGAAGTGGATTTCTCTCAGCAGCACGATAATTCGTGAGATCATTAAAAATAAAGGTGATGTTTCGCAGTTTCTTCCGGATGTAGTGGATGTTTATGCTTAAAAGACTCGTTATCTGCTTGCTGTTTCTCCTGCCCATTTATATGTGTGCGCAGGTTTGCATCGTGCGTGGCACTGCAAAGGGTTATGAAGACAAAATTCTCGCTGTAGTAGGGTTGGAAGATGAGTTGTCAGGAAAACGAAGTGTATTGGGCCAATGCGAAATAGACAATCAAGGTAATTTCGAAATCCAATTTTCACCCGTATTCACGCGTCGCGTTTATTTGCACATCCAACGAATTGAAGCTCCGATCTATGTGCAGCCGGGGAGCTCGTTTGAAGTGGTTTTTCCTTTGCCTGACAAGGCCGATTTCAGACGGTTTGACAACACGGAAGTTGAATTGGAATTTGTCAATACCGCAACATCCGAACTGAATCAAGAAATCAGAAAGTTCAATCTGGATTTTACTCGCTTTATCAGCGAGCATTTTTATGACTTTGCGGCTGATGAATACCGAGGCTCAAAAGAATACTTAAAATATTTGGGCGAAAAAAAGCAGAAGGTAGATCTATATAATCAGTCTGGAGCAATTGATTCTATCCCGTTTGAATCAACGAAAAATTTTGAGCGATTTGTATTACTATTCGATGATTCGGTTTCGCTTCACAATTCCTCAACTCAGGTTGATAGTTTCTTGCAGACTTACAAGCGTTATTCAATCGCTGAGTTATATCTATTGTCGGGAATGAATCGCAAGCAGTTTTATGAAACCTATTTCATGTCCATCACGCCTCCAATTCATAATCCTGCATTTGTTGGATGCTTCAAGTTGTTTACCCATAACATTCTGATTGGAAAAAAGGCAGCAACTCAAACCGCTATTATCAGGTCCGTGAATATAGATCGCGACCTCGAAATGCTCAGCAATGCGCTTGCTCCCGAAACCGAGATTGTCTCGGATAGATTGCGCAAACTCGCTTGTTTGAATGGTTTGAAAGAAGTATATTCCAACAAGTCATTCGATCGATCTTCTATCAATTTATTGCTGAGCAAAGTGCGATCTGATGATTCATTAATTGTAAAAACCGCTCGGGCTGTTTCCGGTCAGCTTGAACATTGCCGAGCAGGTTCGAAAATCGAGCCTGTTGTTTTTACGGATGAAGGCCAGGAAAAATGGACGCTTGACGATTCTGATGGAATGCCGCTATACATGTTGTTTTTTTCGACATGGAGCCCGACATCGTTGAAAGAGATCCAAGTGTTGGATAGGTGGCAGACGAAATTCAAGGGACGAATTCAATTTGTTGCGGTGTGCATGGATGACGACTACAGTAATTATCGAAAGTTTTTAGAAGGCAATTTAAAACTACCACTCAAATTGCTTTTTGGCAATGCTGAACCATTCGTGCACGAAAAGTTCAATGTCAAATCCATTCCGCATGCGGTGCTGCTCGATCCTGAACAAAGAGTTGCAGCCGATGTTTGCCCACTTCCATCCGAACCCTCCTTTGAGTCATTTATGATTCGTATGTCGCCCGCTCCGGCGAAAAAACAGGGAATGAAAACCTGGAAGGATCGTTAGAGGATATCGCTAATGGATTGAACCCCCGGGTAGCGGTCAATTACGAATCCTTCTCCTAGATTAAAACCACAAGGACGGCCAAGATTAAGGGATTTGCCATGTAAAAAATCGAGAAAGGATTTACCGGAAATAGGAGTGTTGGGCTCTTTCGAATTGGGATCGTAAAACTGACTTTTAAAACATCCCAGAACCTCAAGCTTTTTCTCCCAAAACCCAGATATATCTACTACAAAGGATGGGGTGATGAAATAATCCTGGATGTACATTAATACAGTCTTTGGGCGCCAGGCTTCTTGAGGCAATCCATTCAATGTTGTTTCAATTTTCGGAAGCCCCGAGTAGAATGCAGCTTCTCGCACCAATGCTGATGCGCGCGCGTGGTCGGGGTGACGATCGCTTGGAGAATTAACTAAAACTATTTCCGGCTTGTATTGTCGAATCTTTTCAATGACCTTTAGACGATGCCATTCATCATGGACAAAGAAGCAATCTCTAAAGTGAAGGTTTTCCCTCACGAGTGCACCCATTCTGTTGGCTGCCTCTTGCGCCTCTTTCAAACGTAGTGCACTGCTGCCGCGCGTTCCCATTTCACCTTCAGTAAGATCAATCAACCCCACGCGTTTACCTTGCTCGATGGATTTAATCAAGGTAGCCCCGCAACTTATTTCGACGTCATCGGGGTGTGCCCCGAAGGCGAGAATGTCTAAGCGATTAGTTGACATTATAATGAATTTTTGCAAATGTAGGGTACTTCAGGACCGGTGTATTTTGTTGGAAATCAATGCCGGGATGGGCGACTCAAGATTGACGTAAAAAAATTAACGTTTTCTTTAGAACTTATCACACGCTGAAAATCATTTAGTTGCTGAGAATCCATACTTTTGCCGAGCTTTGAAAAATTTGAACCACATCCTACTTGTCCTGTGCCTCACTGTTGCTGCACACAGCACTCTTCAGGCTCAAAATCAGGCACCATCAACCAATTCGAATATTGTCTCTCCTGTTGAAAAGACTCCACACATTGGAGGTGCTACCGAGGAAGAAGTTAACTCTTTGCCCGCTTTAACCGGAAGCGAGGTCGAATTAAAGCTTCACACCGTGAAGGATTCGGTAATGAATATACCTGCGTACGACACCTACTGCAACTGGGATACTAAGCATCTGTTTGCTCATCAAATGGATTTGAGTTCCTTCGTTTCGGGAGTTGACTTCCAACTTACACACAGCGATTGCGATTTTCACTACCCGGCTGCCGGAATAATGACGTCTCCATTTGGTCCTCGTTGGGGCAGAATGCACTATGGTCTTGATATAGATCTTGACGAGGGCGATAATGTGTATGCAGCTTTAGAGGGTATGGTACGGATCTCTCAGTTTCACTCTTCTTATGGTAATGTTGTAGTTGTGCGCCACAATAATGGCCTGGAAACCCTCTACGCCCATTTATCACAGCGAAACGTATCACCGGGTGATCATGTGGAAGCGGGTGATATTCTTGGCTTGGGCGGAAACACGGGCAGATCATATGGTGCTCACTTGCATTTTGAGTTTCGTTACTTGGGTCGTGCATTCGACCCTAGGCTTATCGTGAACCCTTCTGCCCAGTCATTATTGGCTTCAACCTTTACTTTGAAGCCTACACATTTTACATCGAGTGGAGTGTCTTCACAGGCGGTGGCGGCTCGAAAGCCGTCAACGACCGCAGCTGCCAAAACAGGTTCTGCGAAGAAAAAACCGGCTACTT
>JAURKF010000090.1 GCA_030831885.1 Flavobacteriales bacterium | reverse complement strand
GTATGCATGTTGCGGTAAAGCATCATCAGAATTGCGAGGCCCACAGCTACTTCAGCAGCGGCTACTACCATGATGAAAAACACGAATACCTGTGCATCGGTGTGGTTCCACATTTTCGAAAAGGCCACCAGTGAAATATTCACGGCATTCAGCATAAGCTCGATGCACATGAACATGATGATTGCGTTTCTACGAAACAGGATACCCAACGCACCCATGCCAAACAGCACGGCTGCCAGCACCAGGTAATGATTGATGGTAATGTTGTGATAGAGTTCCATCAGGCAAGTTCTTTTTTAGATAAGTAAACAGCTCCCACCATGGCTCCGAGGAAGAGCACGCTGGCCAATTCGAACGGCAATAAAAATTCGCGATAAAGCACATTACCGAGATTTTGGGTTTGCCCCATCACCGCATTGTATTCACCCGCGGTAATGGCGTTGAGTTCATCGGTGCGTTGCACGGCTGCGAGCAATACAAGCATCAGGATACCACCGGCGGCTACGCCGAGCGACTTCGACCACAAGCTTCGTTTTTCTTCTTCCAGCTTGTTGAGGTTGAGCATCATGATGACGTAGAGGAAGAGTACCATGATAGCGCCGGCATATACGATGATATGAACTGCTGCTAGAAATTGCGCACCAAGCAGGAAGTAATGTCCGGCTACTGCGAAGAATGTGATGATGAGCGACAGAACGCTGTATACCGGATTCTTGGAGAATATCATTCCGGCTGCACTAAACACAGCAACGAATGACAGAAACCAAAAGGCGTATTCAGATAACATGTGAGTTGGTTTTGTTGTTTTGTTTAGTGATGGTTGCTGATCTTCGGTTTGGCGTCCTTGAATGTTCTGTTATGATAGTGACGCTTGTCTTTTTTGAATTCGAGTACTTCAGGACGTTGACGCAGAGTAACGTCGATAGGCGACTCCATGGTTTCAACCAATTTGTCTTTACCGAATACTTCTTCACCGCGCGTGAATGAAGATGGAACGATGCGGTCTGTGAGGAAGATAGCTTCTTTCGGACATGCCTCTTCGCACAATCCGCAGAATATGCAACGCAGCATATTGATTTCGTAGATGCTCGCGTATTTCTCTTCGCGGTACAAATTTTCTTCGCCTTTTTTACGCTCGGCCGATTCCATAGTGATTGCTTCTGCGGGACATGCCACAGCACACAATCCACATGCAGTGCAACGTTCAGCGCCTGCTTCATCGCGCTTCAATACGTGCTGTCCGCGATAGACCGGTGCTATTTCACGCTTCACATCGGGATACTTCACCGTTGGTGTGCGCTTGAACAGGTGACTGAATGTGATCATCATTCCTTTGAAAATAGCAGGCAGGTAGAGCTTCTCACTCCAGGTGAGTTCTCTAACTGTTACTGTTTTTGATCGATTCGTTAATGCCATTGTATGTAAATAAAGCAGTGGTATTCCTATTAATTCAATTTGCCCATTAGGTACATCACAATTCCCGTGATGAAGATGTTTGCCAGTGAAAGAGGCAGCAGCACGCGCCATCCCAAATGCATGAGTTGGTCGTAGCGGAAGCGTGGCAGCGTCCAGCGCACCCACATGAAGATGAAAATGAAGATGACGATTTTCGCAAATAGTGCAACGGTTTGAAGGATGGCCAACGTGTTACCTTCTAAGCCCAGTTCATGTTGGAACGGAAAGTTGTAACCGCCCCAATAGAGCGTTGCCATCACTGCCGAGCTGATGAACATGTTGATGTACTCGGCGAACAAGAACAAGCCGAGTTTCATCGATGAATATTCGGTGTGGTATCCGCCCACCAATTCGCTTTCGCACTCGGGCAAGTCGAAGGGCGCGCGGTTGGTTTCTGCAAATGCGCAAATGATAAAGATGAGGAAACCCAATGGTTGATACACTACGTTGGCCAAGCCTGCATCTTGTTGACGCGAAATTTCTCCCAAGCTCAGCGTTCCGGTCATCATCACCAATGCGATAAGTGAGAGGCCCATTGCTACTTCATAGGATATCATTTGAGATGAAGCGCGAAGCGCACCGAGCAGTGAGTACTTGTTGTTCGAAGCCCAA
Organism: Flavobacteriales bacterium; assembly: GCA_030831885.1. The sequence goes on along the minus strand of JAURKF010000090.1, from coordinate 2,109 downwards.
CCGCCAATCATGATACCGTACACACCAATGCTTACTACTCCAAGCAAATAGAGCAGACCGATATTGATATCGGTAATTTGCATTGGGTAAAGAACTCCGTCGATGGTAATGCCGCTGCCCCAAGGAATTACCGCACCGGTCATACAAGCAGTCACCATAAATAGGCAAGGACCCAGTATGAAGAGGAATCGGTTGGATTTTCCCGGAAGCATTTCTTCCTTCATGAACATTTTGAGACCATCAGCCATAGGTTGAAATAATCCAAATGGCCCGGCTCGGTCCGGTCCAACGCGGTCTTGCAGGATGGCTGCCAGTTTGCGTTCTCCCCATGTCATGTAGGCCGCCATGCCGAGTGAAACGACAAAGACGACTAAACAGAGAATGAGTTTATATATGAGTATTGCGTCCATAGTTGTGCGCGTGTTGGATTTCTTATTGGTTGTTTGGGTCAAGTGCTCCGTGGCCGAGCGTTACTTTATCACCATGCGGTTGCGCGCTGCGCTGGCGGTCAATGTCCGCCTTCAGTGCTTTCAAACTTTCATAGTGGTTGGCTGAAATAACGGAGTCCCGATCGATTTGCGCGGGCCCCTCTATAGTCCAGTCACTCGTTTTCTTTTTGTCGAATCGGCATTCGTTGCAAATCCAGTCGGTCACTTCACCAAACTGATCGCGACGACCGGTTACACGGAGTACTTCTTCTCCTTTGTACCACAAGCGCACTTTGCCTGAGCACTTGGTGCAGTTGCGGTGTGCGTCCATTGGCTTCGTGTACCACACACGGCTCTTGAAGCGGAAAGTCTTATCGGTAAGGGCTCCTACAGGACACACATCAATCATATTTCCTGAGAAGTCGTTGTCGATTGCATTCGTGATGTATGTAGAAATCTCTGCAACATCCCCTCTATTGATTACTCCATGAACGCGACCATCGGTTACCTGATCAGCTGTTTTCACGCAGCGATAGCAAAGGATGCAACGATTCATATGCAACTGAATTTTATCACCGATATCGATACGCTCAAATTCACGGCGCGGAAACTCATAGCGTGTGCCCGCCTTGCCGTTTTCGTAAGCAAGGTTTTGCAAATCGCATTCGCCGGCTTGATCGCACACAGGGCAATCGAGTGGGTGATTGAGGAGCAAAAACTCAACAACACCTGCGCGAGCTTCAAGCAAATCGGGTGAGGTGAGGTTTTGCACTTCCATGCCATCCATAACCGTGGTGCGGCATGATGCTACCGGCTTGGGCATGGGGCGTGGATCTTTTTCGCTGCCTTTGCTCACCTTCACGATGCACGTGCGGCAGTAGCCGCCACTGGTCTTAAGCTTCGAATGATAACACATGGTTGGTGGCACGATGTCGCCGCCAATCATTCTCGCTGCCTGGAGAATCGTCGTGCCATCGGGCACTTCAATGGTTATTCCGTCTATTGTAACTTTTGCCATTTGCTATTGTTTTCCTCCATCAATTGCTCGATGGAATTGGATTGTCATTACTTGTACTTTTTTGTTTGCGCGATGGGATGTTGAAACCAATCATCATATCTGCGGCAGCAAAACCAAATTGCTGTGATGCTCGATCGTCAATACTCGCCTCGCGTGTAACGATAGAAGGCATGTTGATGTAACCTAGCTTTCCTTCTCCACGCACATAAAAATGATTGCCGATGAGAAACTCAATCCCACACTTCACGTTGGTTCCAAATCCTGCGAGATGAAAGGCGTCGTTGCGTGGATATCCCATCAGCTTAACGTTGCTTTTGGGCATCAATGCACCCAATCCTAAGCCGCCATACATACAGAATTCAACGAACTTTCCCTTTGGAGTCCAGGGGTAAAACTCAAGTTCGGAGAGGAGGTAATTCAAGCCGTCGGTATGCTCGAAGGTTAGGAATTGCTGCGTTAATTGAACGGAATTGTCGGAGACCATGCTCATGTAGGTCTTGTCATCGATGGTTCCCTCGAAAGAAACGGTTTGATTTTGCACCATCACATACTTCATATGATCAACACCTACCGTAATAGCAACATGATCACTGATGAAATAGCCAAGCTTGATATTGGTTTGGGGAATGGTTACGGTCTTTAATCCGAAGTACGTTTTTGCAT
>JAURKF010000089.1 GCA_030831885.1 Flavobacteriales bacterium | reverse complement strand
ATTCCTTGGCTTATATTTGCCGCCCGAATTAAACGAAACGTAATGAAAAAAGGAATTCACCCGGAGAACTACCGAATGGTAGTATTCAAGGACATGTCGAACGAGTATGCTTTTTTGGGCAAGTCGACAACAGCCACGAAAGAAACTGTAAAGTGGGAAGACGGTAATGAATATCCGTTGGTGAAGCTCGAAATTACCCATACGTCTCATCCTTTCTTTACAGGTAAGATGCAGCTGGTGGATACTGCAGGACGTATCGACAAATTCAAGACGCGCTACGCGAAATTTGACAAGAAGAAATAAGATTATTCTACTAATATTCCGAAGGGCTGTCCGTATGGGCAGCCCTTTTTGTTGAATTCACATCCGTCTGTTTGCAATTGCCGAGGTGGGTTTGTTTAATCCTCTGGCCTTCCCTTGATTTTTGGGACACGAAAAACGAACGAATCTATCGTTATCCTTATGATCAAGTCCCTTTTTGTAGTATTCGGCTACATAGCATTTTTGCTTATTGGCTTATTCAATGGTGATACTGTCCTCATTGAGAATAATACACCTGCGATGATTGCCTCCGGATCGCGCACTCTCGTTGAGGTGAATGTGAGAAAGGGTGATGTGCAGGGCTTTTCAAAACTAGAGTTGGTACTTCCCAATGGCTTCACGGCAACGCCAGGTGATATCAAAGGGGCATCATTTACATTTAGCGGTGACAGAGCAAAATTTGTTTGGATGAATTTGCCGGAAGAATCGGTTTTCAAAGTTTCCTACTATATACAAAGTGAGTCAGAAATCGAGGGCGCTTATGAAATTAAGGGCACTTTTTCATATGTGCGTGATAACATTCGCGAAGATATCTATGTGCCAACCCGCACCGTCGTTGTGAAGCAACAGGTTGAAACTGCGGAACCTGCTGCATCGGTCGCATCGGCTGCGACACAATCATTGCGTGTGGAGGATGTATTCGCTGATATGACATGCGAACGTCGCATTGAGCGGCTGGGTGATAATGAGTATCGTGTGCGTTTGATAGTGAACAATAGTCGCATTGTAGGTTTCGGAAAAATTCTGGAGATACTTCCTGAGAACTGCAGCACGAACCGCGACAACGATGGCGGTGCCATCATAACCCAGGATACACGATCAATCAAATTTGTTTGGTTTGAAGTGCCCAAGGCATCATCGTTCGAAGTATCCTATAGAGTAATGTGTATTAGTGATGGAACTGTTCCTGTGATCTCAGGACAACTATCCTTCACCGAAAATGGAAGTCCATTCATGATGGATGTTGTGCAGATGGAAGCTCCGGCAGATATAGCTGCAACGCAAACCAACTCATCAGGAGGTGACCAGCAGAATCAATCTGACAATGTTGTGTCATCACAAACAGGGCAAAATGACGGCGCTGTATCAAACATCGATCAAACTAATCAGGCCAACGGATTGGATAACTCAGGCGCGGCAAGTGCGTCTAATACAGACCTCAATCAGCCTGTGAATACCGACGCGCAATCATCGGAAAACAATCAAAACGGTAATTCTGGATATGTTAATGGAGGTGATTCTTCCGCGCGAAATAATAACGGAATCTCAGTGCCATCGATGTCTTCAGCTGATAAGGGCATATCGTATAAAGTGCAAATTCTAGCCGCACATCGCGTTGTTGATAAAACTTACTTCAGTAATAATTTCTCCTTCAATCAGGACTATAATATTGAACACCACAACGGATGGATAAAATACACCACTGGAAACTTCGCTCAGTATAAAGATGCTCGAGATGCCAGAGTGAAAATTACGAGTGAAAGCAATAAGTTGCCTGGCCCATTTGTTACAGCTTACAACGATGGGGAAAGAATTACGGTGCAGGAAGCCTTATTGATAAGCAAGCAATTGTGGTATAAGTAAGTCTAAAGATGTACTACAGCAAAATGCAACGGCATTTATAGTAGTATTTGGTTAATTAATATAGAATTTGTTTAGGTAATTTAGTTTGAAAATCCCCTGGCAACGGCCGGGGGTTTTTCATTAGAGGATTGAATTAGTGATGTAGTGACTTAGTGAAGTAGTGAAATAGTGAAGTAGTGATGAGACGCGGAAGAAGCAGATATTTATTTTTGAAAATGATGTGATTTGCTTATGATTGATTTGGTCATGCAATGGTCGAAACCATCAAAGCAGATCATTAAAAGAACCTAACTTCACAGAACTTTACTTCACCATTTCACTACTTCACTACTTTACTATTTCACCACATCACTACTCAAAATGAATTGGCAGATAGCGCAACGAGGGTTTCTAAATTATTTGCGATTGGAGAAATCACTCGCCGCTAATTCCATGGACGCATATTTGGCAGATGTGCAGAAGCTCGAGCGCTATGCTGGGGCTGCCTTAGGAGGAAAGTCTCCGGTCAATATTGTTCTAGATGATGTTCGTGGCTTTCTATCTATGCTTCACGAAATCGGTATTGCGCCTAATTCTCAGGCACGCATTATTTCGGGACTTAAAAGTTTTTACGGCTACTTATTGTTGGAGAAGGAGATTAAGGCCGATCCGATGGAGCTGATAGATACCCCGCGCATTGGTCGTCATCTGCCCGATGTAATGAGTGTTGAAGAGATGGATGCAATACTAGCTGCCGTGGATTTGAGTAAACCGGCGGGGACACGTAATCGAGCCATGCTGGAACTGCTCTATAGTTGCGGATTGCGTGTGTCGGAATTAATCGATGTTCGGATATCCTGCCTGCATATCGAT
>JAURKF010000088.1 GCA_030831885.1 Flavobacteriales bacterium | reverse complement strand
CTGATGCGAAGCCAATGAACCCAGGTTAACAATATGTCCTTTGCTTTCGATAAGCGCCGGTAGGGCCGCGTGCAAACAATTCAATACACCCTTCAAGTTCACATCGACCATCGTATGCCATTCTTCGATTTTTCCACCAACCAGTGTATCAAAATAACCAAGCCCTGCATTGTTAATGAGCACATCGATGGAACCGGATTTTTGAATGAAGCCTTCAATTGTTGACTTCACACTCGCATAATCGGTCACATCGCAGATAAGCACTTCGCTGTGAGCACCAAGCTCCGCGGCCAATAATTTCAATTTATCGGCACTTCGAGCCATCAATCCCAAACGATAACCCTTGGCATGCAGCAAGCGCGCTGTCGCTGCGCCAATTCCGGAACTTGCCCCGGTAATCAAAATATTTTTCATGATGCAAAGATGCGGTAATTAGGAAACTGCGCAGATGGAATTCCCCCTTCGTAATCCGTAATCCGTAATTCGTAATTCCTAATCCATAATTCTCGAACAACTCTCAACAGCGCACCTATAACATAGGTACCAAAAAAAACCGGCCCCCATTTGGAGGCCGGTTTTGTTTATCAGTTTAAGCGCTTCGGGTCACATCACACAACCCGAGGTATCATTGTATCAATTCAGGCAGTGGTAAAATGTTGCGTAGCCCCAGTCAGTTTCATTCAATTGAATGGCTTCGAATCTCTTGATGTTTATGCGAACCTTGCATCGACGATCATTGTAAGATGGCTTCTTTTTCATATCTCTTAAGTAATCTTGTTCAACTGAGTGGTTTAACGCGACCACTCCTTTTAAGGTTACATTTTTAAAAAAAAAAGCCAAAAACAACTGAAAATCAATGACCGAAAAAGACAGTGTCGGCCATTTGCTGAGCTTCATGGAAGGCATCCACTTGAATACCGGAACGGATTCCCAAGCGAATGAAATGTTCTACCATACGTTCGGTGGGCATATTGCCGGTGAGCTTATCAGTTGCCATAGGGCAACCGCCCCATCCTTTAATTGCCCCATCGAATCGCCTGCAGCCCGCCTGCAGCGCTGCATCCACTTTTTCGATACACCTAGCAGGCGTACTGTGCAAGTGAGCCCCGAATTCCACTTCCGGAAGCGCAGGCACCAGGGCATTGAATAATGCACCAATGGAATCAGGTGTGGCAACCCCAATCGTATCGCTCAGAGCCATAATTCTGACACCATATTCACGATAAAGACGTTCGCACCAGCTCATTGCAAGCTCAGGATTCCAAGGGTCGCCATATGGATTGCCAAAGCCCATGGAGATATAAACCACTAATTCCTTGTGATTGCGTTCACAGATATCGGCGACCTCGCCCACTCGGATAAGCGATTCCTCAATACGTGCATTCGTATTCCGCTGCTGAAAGGTCTCAGAAATTGAAAAAGGATAACCGAGGTAATGAATCTCACCGAATGCAGCAGCATCCTGAGCCCCACGAGCATTGGCTACGATGGCCAACAACTTCGATTGTGCATCTGAAAGATCGAGTTTCGAAAGTACCTCAGCCGTATCTCTCATCTGCGGTATAGCCTTGGGTGACACGAAACTGCCAAAATCAATGGTATCGAATCCGACACGCAGAAGACGGTTGATATAATTCACCTTGGTTTCAGTCGGAATCCATTCAGAGATTCCCTGCATCGCATCGCGGGGACATTCAATGATTTTGACGTCATTCATATCACAAAGGTAACGCGTTCAATCCTCGTTGCGCAGAGACGCGACGAAGCACATTCCTGCAGAACGAAATGATGTCTGACTGCCGAAGGGTATTGCCAGGATGCGCTGCAGCGCGTCAATAGACATCCAAGTGACATTAACACAGTAATGCAATCTATAACCAAGTACTGCGGTACTGCCCAGCCCCATCATATTGCCGCGCCTGCTTGGCAATATCGAAATATCGATTTCCACGCGGATCGTTACCAACACCTGCCAAATAAGCCCAGTTGCCCCAGTTACTTGCGACATCGTAATCAATCAACTGCTCTTCGAAATAGGCCGCACCCCAGCGCCAATCCAACTTAAGATCATTGATTAGATAACTGGCTACATTCTGCCTGCCTCTGTTGCTCATGAAGCCTGTCAACCGAAGCTCATTCATATTGGCGTCCACAAATTCGACTCCTGTTTCTCCGTTAATCCATCGATTCAAAGCGTCTTGATTGTGCTCTGTTTTGATGTATTTGCCTTGAATGCCTCCTTTCAAAAAAAACTTATGCTTGTGCTTCTTCATTGCAAAGCGGAAGTAATCGCGCCATATCAGTTCAAAAACTAACCAATATGTCGAATCGTTTGCTTCGTGCTTTGTCTCATATTCCTTGATCATCCGATATACCGTTCGCGGTGATATGCATCCCCATGCGAGCCAAGGAGAAAGTTTCGAAGAAAAATCGGCGCCAAGCAGACCATTGCGTGTTTCCTTATAAGACGAGAGACAGCCCGAATCCAATATGTAATGCCTAGCTCGTGTAAAGCCTGCCTGCTCACCGCCTTCAAACCGAATCACTGCGCGTGAATCGACCTCCGGCTCTTGATAGCCCAATGATTTAAGCGTAGGAATGTCCGTTGGTTGAAGTAACGGGGTAGTAATAGTTGCGGGTATAGGTAATTCTTCTCGAATGCACCCATCGCGCTCTGCTCTTTTGCGAAAATCGGTAAAAACCTCTGGTATATCACGCACACTGAATGGCAAATCATCCGGATGATAGAGTGTAGATGTGCTGAGTACCGTCCATTCAATTGAACGTGCGTTCAACCCATTTGCCACCTGCAATTGTGAAGACAGCTCAAAACTCCCCACCTCCTTCTTGGCATAAACCTCAGTTACCCCCAACTCGAAGGCCAAAGGCGGAATTACCTCTTCGGGCTTGCCAAGAACCACCTGCAGATGACATCCATAGCTTGCCAGCGCTTGCTGCAGATTATTCAGTGATTCGAGCAAAAACTTCAATCGCCTTGCTCCCATCCGTTTGAAACCCCATTGCTCTTGTTGCAATAACTCCTTATCCAAGCAATACACAGGTATGATTGCCTCATACTTTTTCACCGCTTCGTGAAGCAAAGCATTATCCGACAATCTCAAGTCGGTAGTAAACCAAACCATCGCAATTCCACCTCTCATAGAACTATAAACACCTCGTGCATCTTGAATGTTCGCGTGTACTTTTGTAGCTGTATGCACCAAAGCCCGGCAGTTACCCTTTATGCTTCAAACCTGGATGATATGCAGCAGGCGGCCAATCGTTTCCTCGAGCATTTCCCAAATGGTGGGCATTTCGCCATTTATGGAGAAATGGGAGCCGGAAAAACGACTTTCATCCATTGCATTTGCAAAGCCTTGAAACTGCCATTCGCCGGAAGTCCTACTTTTTCTCTGGTCAATGAATATCGATTACATGATGGTAAAATGATGTATCACTTCGATCTGTACCGTTTAAACAGCGCAGAAGAATTAAGGGCCATCGGCTTTGAGGAGTACCTGGAATCAGGTCAATTTGTATTTATTGAATGGCCTCAAAAGGCAGGCGATATCAGAAATGATTTAACAAGGCTAACCATTACGGACAACCTTGGCGTTCGTGCAATCGAATTTTAATGCTTTGCATCAGGGGCATGCGCCTCAGCTGCATGCGATGTATCGGCCTTAGCACCCATGGTAGCTTCCACATGGGTCGTATCGGAATGAGCTTCTGCAGGCTTCGCCGCTGGAGCCTCCACTTTCTTGGGGAGTTCTAATTTAGCTTCCAAACGCTCACCGGGAGCTCCTATCTTATGGTTGAGATTGGTGAAAAGCAATGAAACTGCAATCGAAGCAGGAAGGATAATCCAAAGAATAGTGCGCTCGTGTGAAGAGTGGTTTGGGTCGTGATTGGCCATGGTTACTAACGGTTTATTCGGCCCAAAAATAATATAAACATACGCTTTCGCCAACCAATTTACTTTCAACAGAGTGTGGTCAAAAGCCGACTGCTAACCACCTTTTCCTTTGCATAATCCATCGTATATTGCCCATGAAACCAAGATAACTCTCTACTGCAATGGATAATAAGAAAGATGCCATGAGGGCACTGGTTGCGGTTTTCTGGGCCACCGCCTTGGCGGCTTGCGCACCACAAGTAGCGCCCACAGGTCCCTATTCAATAACACCTTCGATTTCAGAAACTATTTTTCGTACTGCTGACGGATTATCCCTCCCCATAAGGCAT
>JAURKF010000087.1 GCA_030831885.1 Flavobacteriales bacterium | reverse complement strand
GGCACTGTAGTGCGCATAGAACAAGAAAGAAGCAATATTCACTTCACCCTTCGTTCGTCATTCACCCATGAATTAGCCATCGACCAAAGCGTTGCACACAACGGTGTTTGTCTTACGGTTGTGGCGCTTGAGGCGGACAATTACACGGTTACCGCTATTGATGAAACGCTGCAGCGCACCAATTTGGGAGAATGGAAGGTTGGTACAGAAGTCAATCTTGAACGCTGTTTGCGCCTATCCGACCGCATTGATGGGCACATGGTGCAAGGTCATGTTGACACTACCGCGACATGCGTTTCCGCTGAGGACATGGGTGGTTCTTGGAAGTATACATTCAACTATGAACACCGACCCGAATGGACCACGGTTCCCAAAGGCAGTATTTGCGTGAACGGCGTTAGCTTAACCGTTGTTGATTCGGATAAGGGTAGTTTTTCAGTTTGCATCATTCCCTATACATACGAGCACACGAACTTCAATCACTTGGTTGCAGGCTCCAGGGTTAACCTCGAATTCGACATCATCGGCAAATATGTTATGCGTTACATGGCTATTAATAACTTATAACAGTCGGCGTATTTCGACCCTTGGCCCTATATGTAACTTAGCCCAACGATAAGACCCGCATGATTTTCGCTCTTCAACTGCTTTTAAGTTTATCGCTGCTCATCATTCTCCACGAAGGAGGGCATTTTATTCCGGCCAAACTTTTCAAAACGAGGGTCGAGAAATTCTATCTTTTTTTCGATCCCTACTTTTCAGTACTGAAGAAAAAAATCGGCGAAACCGAATACGGTATTGGTTGGTTACCGCTTGGTGGCTACGTGAAAATATCGGGGATGGTCGATGAAAGCATGGACAAGGAGCAGATGGCGAAGCCCGCTGAACCCTGGGAGTTTCGAGCCAAGCCGGCGTGGCAACGACTTATCATCATGGTTGGTGGTGTAGTGGTGAATGTCATCGTGGGTATTGTGATTTACAGCATGATTCTCTTCTTCTATGGAAAGGAAGTCGTTCCCTCCGAGAATGCCAGCTATGGAGTTCATTGTAATCCGCTGATGTATCATTATGGTTTTCGGGATGGAGATAAGATTCTTGCATTGGACGGTGTGAAGCCCGATAATTTTCAAGACATCAACAAGCGCATGATTTTGGACGATCCGAAGGAAGTCACCATCGATCGTTTGGGTGAGCAAATGATTATAACGCTTCCCGACGATTTCGGGCAGTTGCTTGTGGATAGCGGCATCAAGAGCGGAGCATTCAGCTTACGAATTCCATTTGTAATTGACTCCATAGTTCCGGAAAACCCGGCTTATCACGCAGGTCTTCTGAAGGGCGATAGTATTGTTGGGGTAAACGGATTGTTCAGTCCATACTTTCAGGAGATAGCCAAAGAATTGCGCAACAACAAGAACAAAGTAGTGCGAATGCACGTGATTCGAAATGGGAACTCCATGTCCGTGCCCGTTGATGTGACAGAAGAAGGGCGCATAGGAGTTTCACCTCGTTCGCTTGTGCATTATATGGGAGTCGACACGTTGCATTATAGTTTCGCCCAGGCTATTCCCGGCGGTTTTCATGAGGCTTGGGAAACGGTAACTGATTACACCAGTCAATTGCGATTCCTTTTCTCGAAAGCAGGCGCTAAGCAAGTGGGAGGCTTTGTAACCTTCGCCAAATTATTTCCGGATGAATGGGACTGGTGGGCATTTTGGGAGCGTACTGCTTTCATTTCGCTTGTACTGGCGTTTATGAATATTCTGCCTATACCTGCTCTAGATGGAGGTCACGTCATGTTTCTATTGTGGGAGATGGTTACCGGAAAGGCAGTTAGCCAGAAGGTGTTGGAGCGATCTCAAATAATAGGAATGATCTTGCTGTTAGGTCTAATGCTCTACGGAAATGGAATGGATATATTCAGGCTCGTCACGGGGTCGTAAATATTCTGCCACACGTTTCGGCCCTTCCTTCAAGGGCTGCTTCATCACTTTCGTCGTTCTTGTTGTATCCCTTTGCAGCCATGCTCAGCAACTCATATGGAGTGAACCTACGAGCAACAACCGTGCTATCGAGCGTGTGCAAGCCGTTGCAAAAAGTGATTCGGTAGTTCATGTAATTGAAGAGCGTGAAAATCATGAACTGCGCTGGATTTGCTACCATTGGAACAACCTCAACATTCTTAAAACGGCTGACATTAAGCTGGAAGATGAAGACATGGTCCTGGAACATTTTTTCATCTTGAATGACACCCTGCAAATTATTTGTACCCGATGGAACAACGAAACAGATTGCACCGAGGTTTTCGCTATGCGCTTCGGTATGGATGGAAATCGGTTAGGTGAATCAGTATGGATACACAAGCGCAGCGAACCCGGTAGACCGCGCCGAAGCGGAGTTCAGTGCATGCTCTCGCCCGACAGTTCATTGTTTCTGGTGTACTTCGACTCCGACAACGAGCGCAAACAAACCGAAGGGATCCACTTCAAATGTTATCGCAACAACTGGGAGCCTGTGTGGGAAAAGGAACTTCGCGTGCCGCCGTCCATCGAGATAATCCAGGTGCATCAATTTCTGCTCGATAATGCAGGCGGCGTCTATTTAATGAGTGGCCGCGAACCCATAAAAACATCCTCTGAATGGCAGCGCCCACAAGGAGGTCAGTACGTAGTTTATTATTACAACGCAGCCCAAAACAAACTGAAGCAATACGATATCAGCCTGAAGGATAAACAGGTCATTTCGGTGAAGTTCATGTTGGATGAATCGAGCCGAGTAATCATTGCAGGCTACTACTCAGAAGATTTCCAAAACAGGGTAGCGGGTACGTTGCTGTTCTCCATACAAGCGTTTGGAGGTTCCATCATTCGAGCGGCCTACACGCCGTTCGACGCGGCATTCTTGAAGGAAATGAGCGGAGAAGAAAAAGGAACACTCGACGACTATTACCTCGACCATATCCGGCTCACACCTAGCGGCGATATTGTGCTTGCAGGTGAGCAGTATTTCACCAGCAGGTACATAACCAACGATCCAACGACAGGAAGGCAGATTGTAGAATATCGATACAATTACCACGACGTGATGGTTTGTATGATGGACACAACGGGCGTGCACAAGTGGAACGTGTGTGTGCCGAAGCGCCAGTTCTCCTCTTCCATGAACGACCCCAATTTTTCTTACGGATTCGCAGCCGATGCAACGAGCATCGTGCTTTTATTCAACGATGACCCCGCCAACAATACTTCCAACGAACGGCGCAATGGACGCGCACCCGAGGTATGGGCGGGCAATAAAAACTGCGTGACTACACGCGTTGTAATTGACTATTCCGGTTCGGTATCACGCAAAACCGTAGTCGAAAACAATACAGACCGCCTGTTATTCAATCCCTTAATGCATCCTGCCACGGATTGTTCTATGTCTATTTTGGGGTTCAACGACAAACGAACCTATAAGTTTTGCAGGGTGCTTTGATGTTTTTTTCATCGGACCGTATTATATTCGCACCCCCAATTGACGGATTGGGTGCATTGCCTAGGTGGCGGAACTGGTAGACGCGCACGACTCAAAATCGTGTGTCTTCGGGCGTGTGGGTTCGATTCCCACCCTGGGTACTCAAAAAGAGAATGCCGAAAAGGCAGTTCATTTAACCAAAAAGACCGTTTACACTTAAACCATCGGAATTCCGGTGGTTTTTGTTTTTATACGGCTTACTTCGCTTCGTTCCATTTCCAATTGATCGACAAACGAAGTACCCTGCCGGGCATAGGCACAAAGCCGCTTTCGAAATACGTTTCATTGAAGACGTTGTTTATATCAAAAGCGAAATCAACTGTATTGAAGGCAGCACCGCAACGAATGTCATAAACCCAATAGCTATTCGTATTGATACGCTCGATATAACGTGAAATCAATTGCACGTGAAAGCGAGAAAAAAGACGCACGCGCGCTTGACCTACCCATTGATGCTTCAAATGATTGAGAGCATACTTGCTCAACGAGGTAGTGTCGCCCAAACTACCCGATAACAATGTGTAAGAAACTGAAATCTGCTCGAGCGCCGATTTACTGTCTGAGGCAAATCGATAACGCGCTCTGCTGTCGATACCCGAAATGGTAACCAGCTGAAAATTCTCAGGCATCCACATCGCATCTTCATTTGGACGCGTGTAGTCGATGAAGTTGTTGGTGCGGCGAATGAATCCACTGGCCTCGGCCTGCAACTTCTTGTCATTCCACTTTACTCCCAACTCTGAATTCAACGCCTGTTCAGGCTTCAGGGACGGATTACCCAAATTGGCTCTATCCGAATAATACAAATCGGTAAAACTTGGATTGCGGCTTCCCAGCCCCACATTTCCGTATAAACGCAGCGACTGTAAAATCGGAGTGCTGAACTCGAGACCGGGGTAAACATTCATTCCAAATTCGTTGCTGTATTGCGCCATGGCGCCGATAACCACCACAGATGAATTCTCGAACATGAATCGCTGTTCACCATAAAAACTGTGGTAAAACCGGCTGTGATGACCTAGGTTATTGCTGTGAATGATCTCAGCTCTTGACTCATATCCACCACCAAACTGACCCGCCTTGTTCACTTTCGATACATGCAGCTCAGCGCCTGCGGCGGTTGTGAAGTGGTTGTTGCGATATACCTCCGGCTCCTCTCGTATGAAGATGTAATCGTCGTGACTGTAGCGCATGTAAATAAGTGGCTGAATACTCC
>JAURKF010000012.1 GCA_030831885.1 Flavobacteriales bacterium | reverse complement strand
TTGTAATAACAGTAAATGAGAAAGGATGAAGCTAGCACAAAGGATATGAGAGCTATGAGTGCAATTTTTTTCAAAGGATTATTTGAATTTTGTCATGTCGATGACCTCTGTAATCCTTTTGCGAAGATTCTCTTTCACATCTATATTACTTCCAATTATTTCTTGTCCGCCGTCGGACTCTCGCAACAATTCCTGTATGAGGATTTCATTTGAATCGCAATAATACCTGCGCTCATAGCTGTATCCTTCTGCGCTTCCCGTTACAAAAACAAAGAAAATTTTACCTTGCCTTAAATAGAGATTGATCTCTTGTGACCATTCGTATCCGCTGAACTTACCTTGTCGAATTGTAAATGTTTCATTTAATCTGCACGTATTCACGATTTGTGTGAATTCCATTGGATCTGAATCAGCCATGTAAGAATCTTTTTCAATGTATTCGAAAGTTTTACAGTTTATCAATCCGATACTCTGAATTTCGGTGTACCATTTCTTTATTTCGCTTACTCTGCTTTTTACATCCTCCGGTTTTTGAGAATATACGTTGAACCCCAATAGGGCGCTCAGAAGCAGGGTGAACTGGATTTTTAAATTTGTTTTATGCATGCTTTGCTTATTAATCCGATTGATTTTAGTTGAACGAAACGCTATACTTTCGATGGGATCGTTAAGAACCACACGAATTTACTCGCTCGGAAATATTCAAATCGATTCCGGGGTTATTCTTCAAGCTCTTGTATTTCACAATCGGATAGTCTGCCATTGAAGCCTTCTCCGCCATCATCGCCGTAGCTTACAACCACTTTACCTTCCATACCACCTTCAAAGGACCACCAGTCCTGAAAATCTTCTCCATCATATCCATAGCCTTCGCCATCCTTTGAAAATGGTTTTCCGGCTAAAATCGATTGGTATTCCTTCGGCGTGAGTATGACCGATTTCCATCCGTCGGGCCAGTATATGCTTACTTCTATTCTTTTTATTTTTTGCTTTTTAGGCATGGAGGTACGGATATCTTGTGTGTACACTGAAGTTTTACTGATCTCGTTCAATCGAAGTTGAACATGTACGCTGAATAAACGCGAAATAGTCCTTCAAAATCCGGCTGTTTTCGAGGCGGGGGGTGTTAACTTCAAGTATAGCGCAACTGCTTTGGTTGTACAGCCAATGCAACCCGGCCTTCACGGTATCGAGGTCGTGGGCGCCATGATAGGGTATGCCATACATGGCGGCTAAGCCGGCGGCACTGCGGGTGTGTGATGTTTCAAAGTAGGTCTCTAATGCTTGCGACGTAGGGTCAGGGCCGTCGATAATGCGGAAAATACCGCCACCACCGTTATTGATGACGATTATTTTTAAGGGCGATTTATCGAGATTATTCCAGAAAGCATTGCTATCGTAAAAGAAGGCGATATCACCGCTTATGAGCGTGGTTGTTTTACTGCTTATGTGCGCTGCGCCTACCGCGGTGCTCGTGCAGCCATCGATGCCTGCTACACCACGGTTGCCGAAATACCGAAGATCCGGGCGGGCGTCGTTCAAGAGGATGTACCGCACGGCCGAACTATTGCCCATCTGAACATCGCTGTTTGCGGGCAACGCGGAGTGGATCGCATAAAACGCTTGCAAGTCGCTCCATGGAGCAGAAGCCATAAATTCTTGGGCAGCCTTCGATGTGCTATTATTATATGCGAGAATGCGCTCCCGATAACCTGAGGGAATTGAGTCCGATCCGGCATTCATTTTTTCAAAGAACTCGGTGGGAGTGACGGGTATAACTTTCGTGAGCTTTTTAAGCGTGTCCAATCCTTCACCGCTGATATCGACATGCCAGTGCTCAGTTTTACCTGAGCGAAGAAGGGCTTTTATTTTCCTGGAGATGATGTTGTGACCGACGGTAATCAATAGTTCGGGTTGCAAATCGGACTTGCTCTTCTCATCGAGCCCAGCAAACATGCGGTCGATGGTGGTTACGAACCCTTCATTTGCAAGATTGCTATGCGCTTCGGTTAATATCGAAACATTGCCGCGATGTGAAAACGTAAGCATAGCCTTCAATATGGATGAGTCTGCTTGCATTTGTCCTGCAAGCACCATAACACGGGAGCTAGTTGCAATTCGATTTTGCAAAGAGGCAATTTCATCGTCCGGCATGCGAAGTTGCGCATTCGACATTCCAATCATTTTCACCGGTTCACCGGTGTTTTCGACGAGATTATAGAGCGGCTCTCGAAGCGGGAAGTTGATGTGCACGGGTCCCCGCACACCTTCATTGGCCAGGCGCATGGCTTCGTCCATGATGCGTGCGTTGTACCACACTAAATCGCCCTCCGAAGCCTCTTCAGCAATTTCGTACGAGGCCTTCACATAGTTGCGATATACATCGCGCTGTCGAATACTCTGGCCCTCTCCCTGATCTATCCATTCCAGAGGCCTATCGGCAGTAACCACAAGCAATGGGATACGCTGGTAGTATGCTTCGGCGAGTGCAGGAGCAAAGTTGAGAGCGGCAGTGCCACTGGTGCATATAATCGCTACCGTGTGATTTAGCTGTTGCGCCATGCCAATTGCGACAAATGCTGCGCTTCGCTCGTCCACAATGCTGTGTAGTCGAAATCGTTTATCGCTGGCCAGGCTGATGCTGAATGGGGCATTGCGCGAACCTGGACAAAGGATGATTTCCCGAATGCCGTGCTGTTCGAGCAGTTGAATGAAGTCTTGAACCGGTTTTTTATCCGAAATCATCGAGCAGCGAAGTTAATTGCGAACGGACGTCGAATTAAAGTTTCTTTTCAAGGAATACTAGATCGAGCCAGCGGTCGAACTTGAAGGCAACCTCCCGAAGATGTCCGGCAATTCTGAAGCCTTCGCTTTGGTGCAAAGCAATACTCAGTTTGTTGTTGGCATCGACTCCTCCGATAAGCACATGCACACCCTTCTCCCTTGCGGTTTCTATTATTCTGTTTAGCAACGCGCGTCCCAATCCCTTTCCCCGAAAGGCTTCAAAGACATAAACGGAATGTTCGCGGGTAGTGCGGTATGCAGCGCGCGCTCTGAAAGTGCCGTATGTCGCGAATCCGGCCACCTGCCCATTCCATTCTGCAATAATGACCGGCCAATCGTTGGTCATTCGCTGACTCCACCAATCTTCGATATACTTCCTGTCGAATGGTTCGTATTCATAGATTGCAGTAGTATGGAGAATGGCTTCATTGTAAATCGCCAGAATTGCTGCGAGGTCGTCCGGAGTAGCCATTCGTATTTGTGAACAATCTTTTTCCAAGGGTTTAAACACTTGGCATTATTTTTCCCAAGTTTGTGTCAAATTAAAACCAATTTATCATGAGTACTTACAAGAATTTTATGCTGATACCTTGCTTAATGTTGTTGTTGGCCTTTCAGGGGTGTAAATCAACTTCATTGATGGGAGAGAAGGTGAAGGAGCCGTTCTCAGGCTCGAAGTACGAGAGTAGTGCGCGTTATTTCAGGGCGAAAGGAAAGGGCGATAGCAGCGATGAGAATATAGCCAAGAACAAAGCAGATCTTCAGGCTAAAAAGGAATTGGCGCAGCAAGTGGAGACACGTATGAAGGTCGTAACGGATCAATACCTGCATGAGAACGAAACAGCAAGCGGCAGCGAAATCAACGATAAATTTCAATCGCT
>JAURKF010000086.1 GCA_030831885.1 Flavobacteriales bacterium | reverse complement strand
TTTTCGTGTTGGCGTTTAATTACGTCGATTGGAACCTTTCTTGCGCGTTTTTCATTATTTAAAATACATTGTTCAAGCGGTGTCTTAAAAACAACCCACTCTTTATTATAATTAAATGCAGTCGCAAGGCGATTCCAAATCAAACGATTCTTTTTATTATAATTAGTATTATCAATAATTAAATTATTTCCTAATGACATCAAATATGATGCCATGTGCTCTAAAGTTTGAAATACTTGGTAATTTTTATCTTGATTAGACTCATCACCAGTCATTATCAAACGCATCTTATCTGCATTTAGATAAATGTATTGTGGGTTATCTTGTAAAAATTTCTTAGCCCAAGTGCTTTTACCTGCGCCACTTCCCCCCATAATACCCACGAGCGAACCACTATCTTCTGTAAGGCTGAATTGCTGTAAAGCTTGCTTGTTGCTTGATGGGAAATTGTATGAAACATTGTCAGCCCTATAGATTATAGGGCGTTTGCTGTTGGTATGAAGGTAGCGATGTAATACGTCGCTGTAAAATACAGGATTGATTTTACTACCGCGAATATTAGATCCCTGACCAAACACATACGTGCGCATGGGAACAATCTGCTGACTGTTCAGGTTGAGACTATCGGTTCCGAAATAGCGAACAAAGAAGATATTCTCCTCGACGACTCTCAAAAATAGCAGTTGACCACCTAAACTTTCTGTATGTAAATGCTGTGTGTTTTTGAGTCCGGGTAACCCATCCGATGAGGCAATCAGGTAGGCAGGCTCATCGGGAAGGCTTTCAGGTGTGCAATCCACCAGCGCCTGTATTTGTCCGAATAATTTCTGATCGATGTGGAAAGCTTCTGCAACCGTTTCGACAAAATCGACCTCCTGAGGACCATGCTCCGTAAATTCTCGCAGAAACTCAAGAAGCTGCACAACAACAAATAATTTCTCTTTCTGTTGAAGCTCTTCATTGATTTGGCTGCAAATTCGAAGAACCTTCACAGATGCCATGCTGGTTCTTTTCTCCGAGTCCCGTACGTTATAAAATTTTTCAGCGAACTCCTCGTATTGCAGAAGATAGTTTTCTACCATCTCCTTATTGAGTTGCTTTTTCAAAAAAAGAGACACGATTTCTCTACCCGATTTCAAGCCGGAACCACTGATGATGGCGAACAATTGCATCAATGCCTTTAATATTCCTGCATTCATGGCGATTCGGGGTTAAACACTCATTTTTCGATTGCCGAAAATAATGTTATTGTTGTTTATATTCAGGATTGTTAATCTTTTTCTCTTTCCTTTGCGGTGGTTCATTTTTGATGTAATCTATGCCCTTTCGCACCATCGTTGTTGGTTTTGTTACTTTGATTGTAATGATTAGTCTTGTTCAATGCAGGAAAGAACGTTTCAATCAGGATTCTTCCGCTCAGCTCAACTTTTCCAATGATACCGTTTTTTTTGATACTGTTTTTTCAACGGTAGGAAGTGCGACGCAGTATCTCCGTGTGCGAAACCCTTACAACGAGTCCGTTCGAATTGATGAAATTGCACTTGAATCCGGAATAGAATCTCAGTTCCGAATCAATATCGACGGACTTGATGGGCCAACTCAAGAGGGGGTTGAAATCTTACCCAATGACAGCATTTTCATTTTCGTTGAGGTAACCATTGACCCGCAGGATGCCAGCCTACCATTCATTGTGGAGGACCGCATTCGTTTCAAGATCAATGGCAACGAGCAATTTGTGCTGCTGCAGGCCTGGGGCCAAAATGCCTTCTTTCACGGAGGTCTTAATTCATGTGCGGAGCCATTCAGTTATATAATTCCTTCCGGGACAACAGAAGTTTGGACAAATGAATTACCACATGTTGTTTATGGAATTATAGCGGTCGACAGCGGCGCAACGCTCCACATAAATCCGGGAACACAAGTCTATTGCCATGGAAAGTCGGGAATATATGTCTATAAGGGGCGCATTGAAATTGATGGCGATTTGGGCGAAGAGGTCATTTTTCAAGGCGATCGTTTGGAATCGTACTATGATGACATTCCCGGTCAATGGGGAATTCAACTCGACTGTCCTTATGAAACAGCCATGGGGCCGCAGATAGCGAGTATTGTGAGGGGAGGAATCTGGATTTTCCAAAGTGAAGGATCAACGATTGAATACGCGGAGCTGCGCAATGGGAATATTGGAATTCAAGTCGATACAACAGGAGTAAGTTATTCGGGGTTAAATTTTTCGGTGGATATTCGAAATACGAAGATTACGAACATGGCTGGAATAGGCCTGCTTGGCCAGGGGGCTTCCATAAGTGGAAAGAATCTCTTAATCGCTGACTGTGGACAGCAGTGTGCCTACTTCGGTCTAGGTGGTCGTTATCGAATGGACAACTGCACGTTTGCAAATTATTCGGGAGATAACAGCCGCCAAACACCAACGTTTGTCTTGAATAATTACTACGAAGACATCTACCAGAATATTCAAGTCCGTGAGATTTATGAAAGCGCATTCAATAACTGTATCATGTTTGGTAACAATGCTTTCCTTTCGGATTTTAATGAGTTTTTAATTGATCTGAATGAAAATGGTCAGGCCAATTATCGCTTTCGATACTGCCTGGTTGATACCGATGAAAGTGTTGAAGACGATGGGAATCATTTCGAGAATATGATTAATAACCAGGGGCCTTTCCTCTGCAACTCGAGTGAGGGCAATTTCAGGATTTCAGCAGAATCCGATATTATGAGGGGAACATCCGTATCCGTTACGAATGAATTGACTGATATTGAAGGAAACTTTTGGGGAGCGCAGGTATGGAAGGGATGTTATGCGTTTGACCCAAATTCGCCTTGCGAATGATAGTTTCGGGACAATTCTCAGAGCAGGTTAGAGAGCGATTGAGGGCGCTTCAATCCATGGCCACGGCGGCCAATCAAATTATCAGTTATCCTCGCGCCTCGCCGGAAGTAGCGCGCGCAATGCACCCTCCGCCCAAAGAAAGTGCTGTTATTTTTCCCCTGTTTTTAAGAAATAATTGCTGGCATACAGCATTTATGAAGCGTCCCTCCGGACAGGGTGTACATAGCGACCAGCTTTCTTTTCCCGGTGGGAAACTCGAGCCCGGAGAGTCGCATTTGCAGGCAGCACTTCGCGAAACGCAAGAGGAAGTAGGCATTTTACCGGAGTGTTGGAATGTACTTGGCGAGCTGTCCTCTTTATTCATTCCACCGAGCCACTTCGTTGTGCAACCTTTTTTGGCAATCGGTCCGGAAAATCCTACATTCGTGCTGAACCAATCAGAAGTAGTTGAGTGGATTGAATATCCGGTGGAGGAGCTGTTAAAGGATGGAATTATCGCCAGAAGGGCCATTTTCGTTGCGAAATACAATCAAACATTCGATAGTGGATATTTCGATATTTCCGGTCAGATTCTTTGGGGTGCGACAGCTATAATGGTACAAGAATTTAGATCGTTGTTTGGGTTTGTGGATTAGTTTGAGTTGAACCTGTTGAGTCGATGGCTGTATAAAACATCGAATTGATAAAAAAAACATGCGTAATTCAAGTTCCATCACTTTCTTTCTCTTGCTTTTATTCGCGAGCAATTGCAGTGTTGCTCAAAACCTGTCTTCTATTGAAGATGCAGAAAAGCTGGTTTGGGACGCTTGTTTAACAGGTGAATCCGGATCTATTCAGTCGGCCTGCGTGCAACTAGCATCAACAGGTGGCTATGGCGCTGATAAGTTGGAATATGCATCCAACCTGTTGAGCAGCGTAGAAGTAAACGGCATACTGTTTACCGGCAGCAAGGGCGATACATACCCTGTTATGATGCTTCAGTATCTGAAAGGTATGCGCAACGATATTCGCGTCATTCATATCGATTGGCTCAAAGACGCCTCCTATTTTGAGCGTATAAAGGCAACTATCGGAATTGAAAAGAAGGGAGTGGCAGGCATTCGGGCTCTTGCGAAAAAACTTCCTGTGTACGTTTCCCTCGCCGCAGGCAGGGATTTAATCACTGACATGTCATCCAAACTATACTGCACCGGCTTGGCGTTCAAATATTCTGAAGATCCATTGGCCAATGTCAAAGGGATGCAGTCGGGTTGGTGGAGGAATTGCGGAAAGAATTTCATGACTTCCGGATATAGCCTGAACGCCAACTACCTCATTCCACTCGCTATGTTGGCTAGCTATGCAAAAAGAACAGACCATACGGAAGAGTATGAAGTGCTCAGGCAGAAATATGCAGAAGTAGCTAAAAGTGTAGGAGAGAGCGAAAAAATTCCAATCACGAAATAGGCTAATGCTCAAAGGCAAACGTCAATATCAGCATGAACACGATGAACAGCTAATGTCGCTAGTTGGACA
>JAURKF010000011.1 GCA_030831885.1 Flavobacteriales bacterium | reverse complement strand
GCTCGTGTCGTCAAAGATTTCGACCGTGCGCGACATGTTGCCGATTCTTGAAAAGGTCATGCAGAGCGGACGTCCTTTGGTGATCATCGCCGAAGATGTCGACGGCGAAGCATTGGCAACTTTGGTTGTCAACAAGATTCGTGGAACCTTCAAGTCAGTTGCTGTGAAGGCTCCTGGCTTTGGTGAGCGCCGCAAGGCCATGTTGCAAGACATTGCCATCCTCACCGGCGGTCAGGTGATTAGCGAAGAGACCGGCTTGAAACTCGAGAACGCAACCTTGGAAGATTTGGGTCGCGCCGAGAAAATCACGGTAGACAAAGACAACACGACCATCGTAAATGGAAGCGGCAGCAAAGAAGCCATTCAGGCCCGTATTGGTGAAATCAAGGCGCAAATCGATAAGACGACTTCCGACTATGATCGCGAGAAATTGCAAGAGCGCTTGGCCAAGTTGGCCGGTGGAGTAGCGGTACTCTATATCGGTGCTGCTACCGAAGTTGAAATGAAAGAAAAGAAAGATCGTGTAGATGATGCATTGCACGCAACCCGCGCGGCTGTGGAAGAAGGTATCGTGCCCGGTGGCGGAGTTGCGTTGATTCGCGCTTCGAAAGCCCTCGATAAATTGAAAGGAGCGAATGAAGACGAGCAAACCGGTATCGCTATTATTGTGCGCGCTATTGAAGAACCGCTCCGTCAAATCGTTGCCAATGCCGGCGGTGAAGGTGCCGTTGTAGTGAACAAAGTGCGCGGCGGTAAAGACGACTACGGATACAACGCCCGCAAGGAGAGCTACGAAAACCTCATCGAGGCGGGAGTGATCGACCCAACGAAAGTGGTTCGTGTTGCCCTTGAAAATGCAGCCTCCATCGCAGGAATGCTTCTCACTACTGAGTGTGTAATCAGCGACATTAAAGAAGACGCTCCAGCCATGCCGGCTATGCCCGGCGGCGGAATGGGCGGAATGATGTAAGCCTCATTCCAATGAAATACTGAAAAGGCCTCGCATTGTGCGAGGCCTTTTTTATTCGGATGACTTTTATCGTTTCTAGAAAATAGTCAAGTCGTATTTTCAAGCCTCGTAAAACGATACTTGGCTCCTGAATGAATCGATACCTTCAAATAGTCTTAGGCTGTTCGCTCACCCTTACCATACTATATCTCGGCAGAAGTATTTTTATTCCCCTCAGTTTTTCTTTGCTTATCGCTTGCATTCTTTATCCGTTATGCCACGCCTTGGAAAAACGCGGTGTTCCAAGCGTCCTATCGATTACAATCAGTATGAGCGGACTTATTCTTTTCGCCGCAGGATTGATTTGGCTGCTTGTATGGCAAATAAGCGGCTTTGCTTCGGAATGGGGACAACTGCAAAGCAAACTGATTGAAACATGGAGTCAGTTTTCACTTTGGCTTACGAATTCACTTCACATTAGTCCAGAAAAACAACTTGAGTGGCTAAACTCTGTTGAAAAGGGTTATGGCAACGATGTATTGCCCATTCTTAAAAGTACCATTGGAAATGTGAGTGTTTTGGTTGTGCTGCTCATACTAATTCCCATCATAGCTGCGCTCATTCTCTTCGAAAGAAGAAGACTTGTAAAAGTTCTTCATTCGATGCTTCCAAATGTGCCGTTGGCAGAAATGAGAACCATTTTAGCGGAGACGATTCACGCCTACTATCAATTCATCAAGGGCATGCTCATAGTATACCTGTGTGTGGGCCTTCTCAATAGTATTGGCTTATTGCTTCTTGGAGTTCCGCATGCAATTTTATTTGGATGCATTGCTGCAATTCTCACATTTATTCCATACGTTGGAATTATGATTGGCGCATCCTTGCCAATCGTTGTGAGCTGGATAACCTTCGATTCAATCTATTACCCGCTAGGGGTGGTTGCCATTTTCACCGTTGTTCAATACCTGGAAGCCAATGTGATTTTCCCTTGGGCCGTAAGCAGTAAACTGAATGTAAACACCCTTGTAACAATTGTAGCGATTCTTGCAGGCGGAGCCTTGTGGGGCTCATCGGGCATGATTTTATTCATCCCATTCATGGGTATTCTTAAACTAGTGGCCGATAGAATGCCGGGCTGGGAACCGATTGCATTGCTGCTCGGTGGATCAGATTCCAAACGATTGAATAAGCCTAGTTCTTCTCCTTCGGCGCCTGCGCATGACGTGAAATAAAATCATTGATTTTACCAATTAGCGCCTCAGTCCATCGATGAACTTGTTCCGCAACCTGATTTTCTGTTTTCAATAACAATCGCTGCAGCATTAGGGAAAGCCCAAAGACAAAACCATTGTTGACGAACATCGACTTCGATAATTCAATGCCTGTTAAGGATGTTAAGGTATTCATCAAAATATTCGCGGGCTTCATCTGCTCTCGAATAGCGGCAGTATCGCGACGAATGAGTTCTTCCTGTTCCGATGCTACATCGCGCAAGCGCGCAATCTCAGTGCGCAATTCAGTGATATTCGAAATTTCAGCCATGATTTTTCGGGTTGTAAATATTTCTAACCATTGCATTCATTAGAGGGTTCTTCAGAAGGGACTTTCGAAAAATTACGAGCATTAAACCTATGAAGAGATATGCTGAGGCTACGATCCAATAACCCATTAGCGAATTATTTGTTTCGCGCGCAATCCAAACAGCAAGGCCCAAACTTCCGAATAATGCAGCCATAGCAAATACAGCGAATAAGAGATATGCTGTTACTAAGGTGGAGGTTAAAACAACCACCTTCTCGGTTATAACATGCTGAGTAAGTTGTTGACGCGTTTTAAGATAATCTTCTGCGTGAGTGATAATATCGTCAATGGGAGATACCTTCGTTTCCATTATGAAGTTGGATTGGAATTAGTGATTGCAAGATCACTTCAAGCCACGTATGATTCGTTGATATTCGTCAGGATTGCTTCATCTTCAGGCTGATTCGTCGCATTTAAAAATGATTACTTTTGACCGACTCAATATTTCAAACTCATGAATCTCACAGAGCGAATTAATACGGATATCAAAGAGGCCATGAAGGCCGGGGAAAAGGATAAGCTTATGGCCTTGCGCGACATTAAGAGCAAGCTCCTCTTGGAAATGACCAAGGAGGGAAGTGGCGGCGAAGTGGATGATGCACGAGGCATCGCCATACTCAACAAGCTTTACAAACAGCGCATGGAGTCGATCGATATTTATAAAGCCCAAGGCCGAGCTGATTTGATTGAAGAGGAGACTAAGCAAGCACGAGTTATTGCAGCTTATTTGCCTGAACAATTGTCGGGTGAAAAACTCGAGGCAGAAGTAAGGGCAATCATTGCATCGCTAGGCGCATCGGGTCCGGGCGATTTAGGTAAGGTTATGGGTGTCGCATCGAAATCACTTGCAGGAAAGGCCGATGGTAAAGCCATTTCTGAAACTGTTAAGAAACTTCTCTCGCAGGCTTAATTCGATCGCTGAGTGAAAGCAACGCCTAGCAAGTTGATTACTATTGGTCGTCACGTGAGGGTTTCCTTTCCGGATTTGGGCTTCTCACATGTCGATGCGAAAGTCGATACAGGAGCATTTCGAACAGTGCTTCATTGCGAGCGCTGCGAAGAAATCATAACCGATACAGGCAGTGTACTGGAAGCAGATTTCAACCTAAACGGTACGGAAGTCAAGCGCATTCGCTTCGCAAACTATTTCTCCAAAGAATTCAAAAGTTCGTTTGGCGAAAAGGAAAAACGGTTTTGTGTGAAAACCACAATTCAAATTGGCAGAAAAAAAATCAGGAGCAGTGTTTCACTCACCGACCGTAGTGACATGAAGTTTCAGGTTCTGATTGGGCGTAAAACCCTTTTGCGGAAGTTTGTGGTTGACGTGAGCAGAAAATTTGCCTGATTAGATTCTTACACCAATTACCAGCACATCATCTACCTGTTCGTTTTCACCCTGCCATTCAATGAATCGCTGGAGGAGTGCCTTTCGCTGTTCTTCCATGGGCAAAACACTTATTTCTGAAAGCAGCTGCCTGAATTGTTTTCTCATAAACTTCTTGCCCAATGGTCCGCCAAACTGATCTGCATATCCATCACTGAACAGATAGATACAATCGCCACTTTGCAAGGTTGTTTTTTTCTCGGTAAAATCACGCTCTCCATTTACATACGAGCCTATACTAAAACCATCGCCACTCAATTCTATGAGCTCACCATTCCTAACGAGATAAGCAGGACTTTGAGCGCCACTGAATTCCAGCTGCATTCCTTCCAAATCTACTGCACACAGAGCGATATCCATTCCGTCTTTCACAAATTGATTCTCATTGGAACGAAGAGCCTTGGCCGCCAAACGATTTACAGTATTAAGCACCTGTGCAGGCCTGTTGTACACCTTGGTCGCCTGGTTGAGAGCGTTGTGTCCGACCAAGCTGACGAATGCTCCCGGAACACCATGCCCTGTGCAATCTGCAGCAGCAAACATGAGCTTCTTGCCTTTATTGGCAAACCAATAGAAGTCGCCGCTCACTTTGGCCTTCGGCCTATACAGCACAAAATAATTTGGGAAAACCTCGGTGATGGCTTCATGCGCCGGTAATATGGTGCTCTGCAAACGTTGAGCATAATCGATGCTCGCCTGCAAATCTGTATACAGTTCCATGATTCGAGCATTATGCTGCTCCACTTGATCTTTTTGCCACCGGATTTCCATAGTTTGTGCGGCGACCTTTTCCTCCATTTCGTTGCGATAGGATGCCAAATCATCACGCATCTGAAGCAGCGCAATTCCCAACTCATCGTGCTCTGAAAGAGGATTAAACTCCATATCGAATTTTCCCGCACCAATGCTCAGCGAAAATTCTTTGGTGCGCTCAAAATTCGTTACAAGCTTGTCAACAGCCTGTGCCATATCACCTATCTCATCGTTATTGGCGCGGGTTGTATGCAACGAGTAAATCCCAAGCGATAGATTATTCAATTTGTGGCGGAGTGAATTTACCGGACGCACGATAGATCGAATCGTAATAAATGCCAGGAAAATCCCTATCAGAATTACAGATGATGCTACCCAAATAAAAATTTGGGTGAGATCAGAAAACGACGCATTCATTCTCCCAATCTCTGTTTCCATTTCACGGCGGTGCGATTGAATTAGCTCACGCACAATGGTTCGAGCTCGGTTGTACGCTGGCGATAATTGTTCGTCGTTATCGACAAAAAGGCCCTCGGCGGCCATTTGAGGAAAAGGAATAGAATAACTATCAAACGTGGGTAATAAATCACGAACGTCGTTGTATGCCAACAGCATCGTTTGAATATCAGCAAGCAAAACGTTTTTATCCAGCTTCTGATTTTCCTTCCATCCTGCAGATATCGAATCTATTCGATTTACTTGAAGTGGAATGTCCTGTGTGCATAAACCAAGCACCTCTCTTCGATCCGGGTCCTCGGGCTTACCCTGGATTTTCACCCATTGCGTCATCATTTGATGTGCCTTGAGAAGCTGATAATCGAGTTGCTCCAGCAGACGAATCGACGGGTCATAAATCGTATTGATTCGCTGGTTGATGGCGCGGCTCTTCTTCAGGGTCGTATCGGTATATATTGCCAACAACAATACGCATACACTATACAGACCGAATCCCAGTGTTAGCTTACGCGATATGGAGAACCTAAATTTCAAACCACGAAGTCTAATAGGAATGTTCCGATTTTATTTTTCCTTCACGCACGAGCCGGGTAATTTCCTGTTTGAAATACTCCACATCCTTCTCGTGATCCAACGCTCGATGCAAAATAATTTTTCCATGAACGATTTCTCCCTTTTCAGGTGCTAACGCATAGGCCTTATCCATGATTGGGAGTGCTTTTTCACGAATTAGTTTTGCGGCTGTCTCCTGAATGGTCATCATATCGAACATATCCGTTTCATGATTGATTTTTCGATACATGAATACGGCTTGATTATAATAGATTACAGATAGATTGTAAAAAGCATCTGTATCGGTTGTGTCCATTGCCAGCAATTTCTCGTATTGAGCTGTAGCCCTGATACGATTTTCATCGTTATCTGTATCGGCCTGCCATAAAGCAAAATATCGCTGCCCGATTGATTTTGCAAATTCCTTCTTATAGGATGTCATAGCTATTCCGGGCTCGGCTAGCTGCATCCATTTTTCAAAATTGTTGAATAGAGATTCTGCCTCCGCTTCGCCTTTATCGGAAATGGATTTACTTACTTGCAAAGCATCGTTGTAATACGTTGAAGCCAGATACTTCAGCGCCAGTCGGGTCATCGACAGGTGTTGAGCAGAGTTATTTTTTTTCATCGACTTTTCAAATGCTCTGACTGCCTCTTCACGATAGGGACTATTGCGCAACCCGTATTCCTTCGTTTTATACAATTCCTTCCACACAAACCCATTCACATACCAGGCATATGCATCAGCTGATTCTACATTATCGGTCAGGGCTTGCATACTGACTTGCAGTGCTGCATCGAATTGCTTTTGTTGACAAAGGCGCGCAGCTTCGGTGCTTAGTGGGAATTGCTGAGCAATCAATCCAACCGCTGCGAAAAGCAGAATTGCAGTCAACCCATATTTCCGAATTTCTATTGAATTGCCCATTGTAAAATTTTTATCCCCGGTGTAATGCCCGCCTCGCGCAGACCGTTTTTGTTCAATTCAAATCGAATCGATCCATCGATTGAAAGAAAGTTGATGTGCGCTCCCTGAGTCAGCGCACCCTCCCAATTGGTTACAATCAGCGTATTCTTTCCTTTAAAATCTCTAACATATTTTGCTATTTCCGACTTCTTCGATCGGTCAACAAACAGCACATGCACATGAGCGGCAGTAGCCGCTTCATTGGTGCCCATCACTGAGAGTAATTGGCTTCCAATAGGCTTTGTGGCATATTTCGCCGACATGATATCAAACACATCGCTATTTCCTATGATAGCGACTACAAATGGCCCTTTTTTACGATCGGCAGGCCAATCGTTGTTGTTGGAAAACTGATAGAGGTAATTGGCCCGAATAATCGCAACGGTATTGTCTTCCGGAATCGTTTGAGCCTTTACAACAGCGGGCACAGACCAAATGAACATGAAGAACCAACACAAAAACCTATATTTTCCCAAGTCAAAAATCATCAATCACCAAAGCTATTGCGGTGGAAGCCCCTAAATGGTTCCGTTAAATCCCGATAATGAACCAAAGGTTGTTGATGGTTCAGCATGATTTTCTTTGGAAGATGGCTAGAACTAATTCGTAGCTACCTTTGTTTTCGAAAAAAAGAGCACCATGTTAAACAAGAAAGTAGAAAAAGCACTCAACGATCAAATCAAGGTTGAAGCCGATAGCTCACATGCCTACCTGGCTATGGCTTCATGGGCCGAAATCAATGGATATCCAGGAACTAGTGCTTTCCTTTATTCTCATAGTGATGAAGAGCGTCAACACATGTTGAAGCTCATCAAGTTTGTAAACGATCGAGGAGGTAAAGCAATCATTCCCAGTGTAAGCCAACCGGAAAAAGACTACAAAAACCTTCAGAATATTTTCAATCTTCTCTTAACTCATGAAAATAATGTAACAGCTGCTATCAACAACGTAGTAGATGTATGCCTTAAGGAAAAAGATTACACGACTCACAACTTTATGCAGTGGTATGTAAGTGAGCAAATAGAAGAAGAAACGCTTGCCCACCATATCATAGACCAACTTAACCTCATTGGAGATGATAGGAGCGCTTTGTATTTCTTCGATCGTGATGTGGCTGCCCTGAAGGGTCCTCAAGCCAAAGGAGAAACCACAGGCAAATAATTCGCTCAAAAAAATCCTCTCTATAACTTCAGTCGACGTCGCTCAAATCTGCGCCAGTCCACCTCCTTCATTAGAGGAGTTTCCAGCGTCAAACAATCGATTAAATGCTTCGCCAAGAAAGGCACAAGCATTACCCCGCGTGAACCAAATCCATTGAAAATTCCCAATCGCTCGTGCTGATCATGCATTCCAAGTACAGGTAAGCGATCAATAGTTGTAGGACGGAAACCCGCCTTATGATCAATAATGGAGTACTCATGCTTAACAGTATGCTTCACATCATTTTCGATTTCATCGGCAACTGATGAAGGAAGAATATCAAGGGCTCCGTGCTCGTGCGTTGAGCCTGCTCGAAATATTCCACCTCCCAATGGAATGATGAATTTTCCGAAGTTGGTCATGTATGCATCGCTCAAACCATCAATGCGCATAGTTAGCAACTGCCCTTTATTCGTATGAATGGGAACACGGCTCCAAAGACTATCGGCCATTGGCTTCCATCCTGTGCATTGAAACACCCAATCACCCTCTTGCAGCCACGTCAACATTTGCGGTGTATCGATCTCCGATTGCGAATAGGCGTTTCTTTCCTCGAGAAACGTGCGCGTCGCGGCAAGAAATACAGGTAAATCGAGCCATCCAGTACCCTTTACTACGCCATGACCATAGGGCTGGCGATAGTGACTCGAACTTTCTGGAATAGTGGTTTGATCCATGTACGGTTCTGTTTCCGGATGGCGACATTTTTCCTCCCAAAGATTGGCAGACCCGGCATCAGGAAAAATCCTTAGTAATTGCTGCGGATGAAAGAATGAAACACCGAGAATACTTTCCAGATAAGGGTATGTTTTTTCCAATTCAGGCAACAATTCATAGACAAGCCAACTACGTTTCAGATTCACAAAGGATAGCGGATTCCACATTCCTGCCGCTATGAGGCTGGATGAGGTGCGATAATCGTTGTCGTACACGTGCACTTTATATCCACGCTCCATAAGCAGCAAGGCCAGCACGCTTCCTGCCAGGCCTTGACCCACGATATGGATTGTAGCTAATTCTTTATCGGGCGATAGTAATTGCCGCATCACGCTTTACTTGAGCACACCCAACTCCCTGCCCACTTTGGTGAATGCTGCTATAGCCTTTTCGATGTGTTCAGGCTCATGCGCCGCAGAAAGCTGCACGCGTATGCGGGCCTGCTCCTTGGGTACTACGGGAAAGAAAAATCCGATTACGTAAATCCCCTCTTGCAGCAGTTTGTCGGCAAACACCTGAGACAGTTTCGCATCATAGAGCATTACCGGAACGATAGCTGAATCACCATCTTTAATATCGAAGCCTGCGGCCTTAATGCCCAATTTAAATTGGTGAATATTCCTTTCGAGCTTATCACGAAGTTCCGTTGTACTGCTCAGCAAATCGAATACGGCAATACTGGCACCTACGATACTGGGCGCAAGTGAATTCGAGAACAAATAGGGACGCGAACGTTGGCGCAATAGTTCAATGATTTCCTTACGGCCGGAAGTAAAACCGCCCATTGCACCGCCTAAGGCCTTACCCAACGTTCCTGTAATGATATCGACCCGACCAAGTACATTTTTCAACTCAATGGTACCTCTACCGGTTTTTCCGATGAAGCCGGTTGCATGGCATTCATCTACCATCACCATTGCGTCATACTTATCTGCCAGATCGCAGATCTTATCTAGCTGAGCTACATAACCATCCATCGAGAATACACCATCCGTAACAACCAGTTTGAATCGGGCGCCCGCATCAGTCGCGGCTTGAAGTTGCACCTCAAGATCAGCCATATCATTGTTGTTGTAACGGTATCGCATCGCCTTGCACAGGCGAACACCATCGATGATTGATGCGTGATTGAGCGAATCGCTAATGATGGCATCCTGCTCATTCAATAGTGGTTCAAACACACCACCGTTTGCGTCAAAGGCAGCAGCATAAAGAATGGTATCTTCCGTGTGAAGAAATTCGGCAATTTTTCGTTCAAGCTCCTTGTGTAGGTCTTGTGTGCCACAAATGAATCGAACGCTGCTCATGCCGAAACCATGCGTGTCTATGGCTTTCTTGGCCGCTTCTAGCACCATCGGATGTGAAGAAAGACCGAGATAATTGTTGGCGCAAAAATTAAGAACTTCCTTTCCGTCATCGGTTTTAATGACCGCGCCCTGAGGAGTAGTAATAATACGTTCACGCTTATACAATCCTGCCTCCTCAATAGACTTTAATTCGGCAGCGAGATGCTCTTGAAATCGGGTATACATAGCCTGTCTAAAATTTTTTCGCAAGTTAACGCGGATTAAAAAAAGCACGCACGGATTTGCCTATTTCGCGTCGAAGATCCTTTCACAGGCCTTCTTTGCAGCCTTTTGCTCGGCCGATTTTTTAGCGCCCCCTTCCCCTATTCCATATTCCTGATTATCGATAAGCAAGGCGACTTTATAATAGCTGGCGCCCCCTTCATTGCGATGAGTAACTACTTTAAAATAGAGCGTGCGCTTATTTTTCTGACACCACTCATGCAGCTTGCTTTTATAATCAATATCATCGTGCACACGCGTGTCAAGTCCGTGTTGTTTCAACAAACGAAGCACTATATCGCGCGTTGTATTGAAGCCTCGATCGAGATAGACAGCACCCACCAGAGCTTCCAGTGCATTACCTACTATGGAGTCGTGCATATCCTGCCTTCCCAGGTTGAGGTGCAGCAACTCATGAATTCGCAAGGTGTAACCAATCATATTGAGATTTTCGCGACGCACCACCTTGCTTTTCATTTTGGTGAGTTCACCCTCGGGCAACATCGGATACTTTGTATATAAATAGTGCGCTACAACCGAATCGATAATCGCATCACCCAGAAATTCAAGCCGTTCATTGCTGTTCTTTAGCCCTGGCCGAATTTTCGTGGCTGCCGAGCTATGGCGAAAAGCCTGCTCATAAATGGAAGTATCTGAGGGAGAAAAACCAAAGGCCTTCTTGATGAAGGCCTGTATTTCCTGATTGACTTTTTTGCGCTTAAATAGCGACCCGAACCAACTCATTCCAACTTTCTGAAGATAGCTGAAGTGTTGTGTCCACCAAAGCCGAATGTATTGCTCATAGCTACATTCACAGTACGCTGCTGGGCTTTATTGAAAGTAAAATTCAGTTTGGGATCAAGTTCGGGATCCGTGTTTGCGAAGTTGATTGTGGGAGGAACAATGCCATGTTTGATAGCCATAATAGAAGCAATTGCCTCGATAGCGCCGGCTGCGCCAAGCAGATGGCCGGTCATCGACTTCGTACTTGAAATATTCACGTTGTATGCATGCTCGCCAAATACGCTTTGGATGGCGCGTGCTTCCTGCACATCACCCAAAGGGGTAGAAGTTCCATGAACGTTAATATAATCGATGTCTTCCGGCTTCATACCCGCATCTTCAAGCGCATGACGCATTACAAGCTTAGCTCCTAGTCCTTCCGGATGTGGTGCAGTGATATGGTATGCATCGGCGCTCAGTCCGCCACCCATTACTTCGCAATAAATTTTGGCACCGCGCGCTTTGGCGTGCTCGTATTCTTCGAGAATAAGGCAACCCGCGCCTTCGCCCAATACAAACCCATCGCGGGTTACATCGAACGGGCGCGAAGCAGTTTGATAATTTTCGTTGTTCTCAGATAGCGCCTTACATGCATTGAACCCACCTACTCCGGCCTCTGTTACGGCTGCTTCCGAGCCCCCCGTCACAATGATGTCCGACTTACCCAGGCGGATGTAATTGAATGCATCAATCATGGCGTTGTTCGAAGAGGCACAAGCCGAGGTGGTTGTGTAATTCGGACCGCGAAAGCCATAGTTGATGGAGATATGACCCGAAGCAATATCGGCAATCATTTTCGGAATAAAGAAAGGGTTGAAACGTGGGGTGCCGTCACCTCTGCCATAAGCTACACACTCTTCCTGAAATGTGAGCAGGCCACCAATTCCCGAACCCCAAATAACACCGATTCGATCTTTGTTAACCTTCTCGAGGTCCATCCCCGAATCCTGGATGGCCTCCTGTGCAACCACCAACGCATAGTGGGTGTAGGGATCCATTCGTCTGGCCTCTTTTCGGTCGATATGATCTTCGACATTGAAATTTTTGAGTTCACAGGCGAATTGGGTCTTGAATTTGGACGCGTCAAAGCGGGTAATCAGGTTAGCCCCGCTTACCCCATTGACTAAGCCGTTCCAATAATCGTTGAGATTATTGCCTAGCGGTGTCAGCGCCCCAAGACCTGTAATAACTACCCTCTTGAGCTGCATAACAAATTACGATTATGCGAAAATTACTTCGCGTTGTTTTCGATATACTCGATAGCCTGCCCAACGGTGGCGATTTTCTCTGCCTGATCGTCTGGGATGGCAATGTTGAATTCCTTTTCGAATTCCATGATAAGTTCCACGGTATCCAAAGAGTCCGCACCCAAATCGTTGGTGAAGCTCGCCTCACGGGTTACTTCTGCTTCTTCAACGCCAAGTTTGTCAACGATAATGGCGGTCACTTTCTTTGCTACGTCTGACATTTTTTATAGGTATTAAATGGTTTTAAACGGGGCCAAAAGTATGTTTTTTTATGTGAATGCCAAGATTTTTTTTTCAGCGTATGCCACACACCCAAAAAACCTTTTAGACTTTTCATTTACAGATATTTAATCCCCACTGCCGGAAATCAAAACTTAGTCTTCAAGAGCATGCGATTACTTTCGCGAATAGCATGAATGAGGAAAATCCAATCCCCGACTCCGAATGGAAGCGATATGAACGTCATTTCCTGCTTCCGGGCTTTAGCCAGGAACATCAACGTCGTATCCGCCTATCCTCGGTCATAATAATTGGTGTAGGCGGATTAGGAAATATCGTAGCACCCTGCCTTGCAGCGGTAGGTGTAGGCAAGCTAACGCTGGTAGATTACGATAGTATAGATGTCAGCAATTTATCGAGGCAACACCTTTTCAGCGAAGCAGATGTTGGGAAAAAAAAGTCCGAAGTAGCTGCCGAAAAACTCGCTAGTCATTACCCCGATGCTCAAATCAAATCTATAGTTGAAGTCTTTTCTGATGCCAACGGAGAACAATTGTGTGCGGGGCACCACCTTATCATCGACTGCTGCGATGTGCGGGATGTAAAATATTCGATTGACAATGTCGCATCCAATCTGCGTATTCCGCTTGTTTTTGGTGCGGTAAGTCGATTCGATGGTCAGGTATCCGTATTTCACGGTCATTCCGCAACTTCCTACGCGCAAGTATTTCCTATCGGCAAGGACTCATCAATTCATGGATGCGATACCCTTGGTGTGTGGGCACCTGCTGTGGGAATCATCGGCAATATCATGGCCCAGGAGGCGCTAAACATGCTGGCATTCGGGCAATCTAGGCTTGATGGTAAACTCATGCAATTCGATTTGAAAAATTACCATCCTGTTCTCATCGATGTTGCAGTCTCGAAAGAAACTAAACCGCTGAAATTTCCTGGCCTGTCGCAAGCGATTCAGCCTATCCGAGAAAGTGAAGTTTACGATATTCAGGCGATTGAGCCGGGCGTCATTTCCATACTAATAATTGAGGACGGTGAATCTGGCGCGATTCATTTCGACTTTTGTTTGACAGTAAACGATATCATTTGGCAATCGGCAGACTGGGATAAAGACCGGGCAATTATTCTTCAATGCATTGCAGGCAAACGAAGTCTGGAAGTGTCGCTCCTACTGAGCGAACAAGGCTTTAGAAAACTATATCCTGTTTTCCCTAACGAGTAAAACCCTACTGATTCAAGGAAAATCTAGGCAGTGGTCAAAGATTGCTTGTGGTCATCTAATACCTTTTGTAATAATTGGTTCGATGCCAGGATGTGCTCCACAAATTCTCGGAAAGCTCCATCACCACCGGCTTTTTTCGTGGTAAAATGCACGATATCCTTGACATATTCCGGTGCATTGGCAGGGCAAGCAGCTAGACCCGCTTCCTGCAGCAGAGGCATATCGCCCAAGTCGTCACCTATAAATGCAACTTCGCATAGTTGAATGTTTAACTCGGAACAGATTTGACGTGCGAGACCGAGTTTATCTTTCACTCCTTGGTAAAGTCTTTCAACACCCAGTTTCTCCGCTCTGCGCTGAACGATGGTCGTGTTTTCACCGGTTATTATAGCCAAGGGAATCTTCGCTAATCGCAGAAAAAGAACTCCGGCACTATCGGATGTATTAAATTTCTTCCACTCATTGCCTTGCTGATCGTAATACATGCCACCGTCGGTCCACACTCCATCAATATCGGTTACAACGAGCTTGGGCAGTATCATACGATCATTGTTGGATAAATGATTTCATCTGCAGGAATATCCGCATTGGCAACCTTACCAACAATTTGCTGACGGTCGCGCCATTTAACACCATCGCCAGGCGATAGAAGATGGATATCTTCCTCAGAAATCGTTTCACCCTTCTTGATAAGTCGCTTGCTTGCCACGGAGCGTTCCAGTTTCATTCGAGCTCCTTCCGTGCTCTCTTCGATAAAGATATCCTCCACTCCCATCGACAACTCGAGCATCCGTATGTCGCGTACCATGCGCATTACACCATCAGGGCCCAGTGACCCTGCTTGATCAGTGCCTTTCATACGCCGATCAATGGTAATGTGCTTCTCAATCAATTTAGCACCCATGGCAACGGCAGCTATCGCAGTTGATATACCGATTGTGTGATCTGAGAAGCCAATCGTGTATTTACCAAAGTGATTTTGAAGATACTTGATAGTATTCAGATTTACATTTTTGGGATTGGTGGGATATTCCGACACACAATGCAGAATACTAATGTCATTGTGGTAACGACTCACTTCTTCAAGAGCCTCCTCCAACTCTTGTTTTCCGGCCATTCCCGTGGAAAGAATTATGGGGATTTTTGTTTCAGCGAGGGCATTCAACAAAGGCAAATTCGTCAAATCGCGACTGGCCACCTTTAGGTGATCAGGCGTGAAATATTTGAGGATACTCAGGCAGTTTTGCGAGCAGAGGGTTTCCACGAAATCCAATCCGTTTGCCTTGGCATGCTTGTAAACTTCATAATGCTCCTCATCCGTCAACTCGAGAAACTCTCTGTGCTCCCCATAGGTTGCGCCAAATGAGTGCGGGCTGTTGTACGGCCTGTTCATCTGAGAAAGGCTCAACTCATGCTTCAGATCGCGCTTGGTAAGTTTCACCGCATCCATACCCTTCAGGTCAAGCCCGAAAAGATTGTCATCAATCTTTCTCGCCACCATATCGGTGAGTAAATTTGCCAAATCCACGCTACCATTGTGATTTTGACCAATTTCACCAATAATGTAAATTCCTTCCTTTTTCATTTTATTCAATCAGGTTCAGCGTGTGAATTCTACGCACTATTCAACTTCAAAACTGTTTGCTGAATAGCCAGGCAAATATGCCACAGAACACTTTATAATTTGTTCTATGCAGATAAATTATTGAGTTATGTATTGCAATTTGATGCACGTTGTTAAATCCGAATTAAA
The DNA here is from genome assembly GCA_030831885.1 of Flavobacteriales bacterium. The sequence continues at coordinate 13,688 of JAURKF010000011.1, read as the reverse complement.
ATAACGAGTGCCGTGACATTCTGCGAATAGCTTATTATTGCACTACCTCGAAAGGGAGCTCGTTTAGCATGAATACGTTTAAGCACCATGGTTCGAATATTCACTCAGCAAAGGCTTTGCGCCTGATATCCTTCGTCTCTCTATGGTAAGTGAACTTTCCGACGTATTGCGTTTGTGCCGTGAAGTCGAAAAAAAATGGACGAGTGAAGACCGAACCAGTAACGAGCATTTAGCTGCTGTCTGTTTGTTGGAATACCAATCCTACCGGTTGCAAGATTTTGCCCGATTCGATCGCCTAATCGGCTTCAGGGTTTTGGTGAGAACTTTCAGAAGAATCCTTGCCCGAAATAAGGGCCTACGCAAGTTGGATAACTCTGCATCCTCTCTCATCATTAGCAGCAGTAATAATGTTGATGCAATCATCGAATACATTGGTCGATGCGGAAAAAGTAACTTGCATAGTTACCTCGACAGGGATCATATGTCGCTGGGCGACTACTCTGTTTGGCCACTCTTTTTTCGCTGGCTTCCTTTCGCATTTCGCCAAGCGTTTCGCTGTATTACGAATCCTTACCGAAGTTCTTTGGCCCTATCGATTGCTGAGGTCGTTGAAATTGCATTCCTTGTGAAATATGCAAAAACGCATTCTATCGGACAGATTTTCGACTTCTTGCCATACGAGATTGACAGTAACTTTATGTATCTCGTTTTTCGTGAAAAAGGAATTCGACTTTTCAAAATTCCATCTTCCGGACCATTGGCTACGCACCACAGAATCATTCTGGCCGATGATGTCGCTTTCAGTTCGCCCTATCACTATGAAGAATTGAAAAAGTTTCAGGATACAATTCGCGTTAAGAACATTCATTTATGGCCTCCATACAATTCACGCGCGAGCTATGCACGGTATAAGAACAACAACCGATGCGAAAAGTCAGGCACGATTGGATTTTACAGCCATGGTGCTTGGTTGCGCAAGGCGCAAAAACATGCCGACTATGGTGGGCGCATAGCAGAAGCAGAAGAAGCGATACTAGCGATGCTCGGAAAAATAGTCAGCACCCATCCGAATTACGAGCTTCAAATATTTCCTCATCCAAAGGAGCTTCGACCCGAATTAATTGGTGCCATGGAAGAGCATTACAGGAAATGCATCGGCCATGACCACTTCACCATTTTCGCTGTGCAGGGAGGCACCTCGCAACATTTCACAAAATCAGAAATCGCCATTGCTGCTTTCAGCACAGTTTTGTATGAGCGCTTGTACAGTGGATTCAAAACGCTCATCGGTAACATGTTCATCGGTCAATTCCCCATGAACCGCAGTCCGCTGAATTCAATTTGTTTTCGAACGCAACCCGAGCTTGAAGCCAAGCTCAAACAGTTTGGAAACATGGATACTGAGGAGTACTTTAGAACCACCGGGTTATCAGATTACCGCATGGAAGCCTTCCCGGAACCTTGACCAAGAAGAATGAATTTTTTGCTCATTAATTATGATTTTCCGCCCAACCCCGGCATTGGTGGAAGAAGATGGGCCAAGCTTGCCAAGGCATTGGCAATGGATGGACATCGGATTTTTGTCATTAAAGCAGAAACGCCTGATAACGTTACAGCTTCGCCATGGTCGCAGGATGTTCAACATCCGAACATTCAGGTTTTCAGTGCAGCGCGTATTTACCCCAAAGCACTTTCACACCCTAAGAGAACTGTGCTCGCGCGCGCTCAATATAAATTTTATCAATGGTTGCTTAAACTTCAGGAGGATGGAACGATTTACGATCAATCCATTGGATGGGACAAAAAACTCATGCCAATGGCCAAGGAAATTATCAAGAGTAACGAGATTAACGTCATTATTGCAACCGGCGCACCCTGGAACCTACTCGTGTATGCCGCCGAACTCAAGCGACAATTTCCTACATGCACATTACTGGCTGATTACCGCGACCCTTGGTTGACGGCAAGAAATTACGGCATGGCAAATCTCGCCGCAAAGAGAAAAAACGTTGAGTCTAACAAACAGAAGTTCGTGTTTGAACATGCTGATATTATTACAACACCCTACGACTATCTGACTCAACAACTGAAAGATTGGTCACTTGCTCACTGCAATCATCAGCCGAAATTCGAGACAATCGCTCACTTTTTTGATTCGGAGGATTTCGAGCAAAAAGGAGCGCAAAGAGAAAAGGATAACGAGTTTCGACTTGTTTACGCAGGCGATATGTACATCGGCAGCGAACCGCAATGGCAACAATTTGGTGCGCTGGTGAAAACCTACTTGCAAAGCGCACAGCAGAAGAAGAAACAGCTTAGAATAGATATCTACACTTCAGCCTTTGTCCCGGCCTTTCTCCACGATATACGTTGCATTGCAATACACAGCCCCATCGGCAAATCGATTTTCAAGGTAATGCAGGAGGCCGATGCGCTGCTAGTGGTGCTACCGGATAACAAGAAAGACGAACTCACAACCAAGTTTTATGAGTATCTGCCTCTTCGCAAGCCCACTTTAATGGTTGCATCCACCGGTGAAGCCACCCACTTCGTGACCACTCACCAACTCGGCATTCAGGCAGTCGAAGCAAACGAGGATGTTGCTGACTTTCTCGAAGGGAATTTCGTGCAGCATAGATTCAATGTAGATTTTGAACTTTCTTCGCATACTTCGGCACAACGCGCTCAGCAAGTTTTGACTTTAGTGAAATGAAAATTCTGTATTTCAGCCCGCATCCGCACATTAACATGAGTGCGCCCAGTGGACCAGGTACGCACATTCGCGAAATCATTTCGGGATTTGAAGCAGAAGGTCATACCGTTATCCGATTGATTGCAGGCGGAGAAGATTTGACAACTATTTCGCAATCCATTTCCTACAAGCGCAGCCGCTGGAAGAGCTTCATCCCTTCTCTTGTTTGGGAAACACTTCGTGATTTCAACATGCTTCTTTCCGATCGAAGGCTCGAGAAGAAATTGAATGCACTAATCGCCCACGAAAAACCTGATTTAATCTATGAACGCAGTTGTTATGGCATGGGGGCCGGTATGCGCGCCGCCAAGAAGGCCGGACTGCGATACGTTGTAGAAATGAATGCCCCCTACCCTGAAGAAAAAATTGCTATGCAGGGTAGAAGTCTTTTGAGTTTTTTGGGCAATTGGCATGAACGAAAGCAGGTACTCAGCGCCTATCGAACTATTGTTGTTTCCACAGCAATGAAAAAATATTTGCTTCAAAAAACAGGCGCTTCAGGAGATTCGATTGTAGTTGCTGCCAATGCAGTAAATCCCAATCATATCCAAACCGAGTCGGCGCGTATTGCTGAAATACGATCTGAATTTAATCTTGAAATCTCTCAAAAAGTTATCGGTTTTGTTGGTTCCATTTTCCCCTATCATGGGGTCGATACAATGATTGAATCGTTTGCTTCGATTGCAAAGGAATATCCCAATGCACGGATGTTGATTGTAGGTGATGGTGAAATATTACCTGCTTTAAAAAACCGTGTTGCAGAATTACAATTATCAAACGCGATATTTTTTACCGGTAATGTTCCCCACGCTGAGGTGTACAACTATTTATCAGTAATGGACATTACTATAATGGCTCGAAGCAACTGGTATGGCTCTCCCGTAAAAATTTTCGAATACGGGGCGATGCAAAAAGCCATCATTGCTCCCAATGTTGTGCCCGTAACGGATGTTATGACACATATGGAACATGGCCTGCTCATTGAGAATTCTAGAGTAGAACTTACAGAAGCAATGCGATTTATGCTCAAAGAAAAAAATGAAAGTCTGCGCATGGCAGAAAATTTCCACCGCAAGGTTTTGACTGCACATACCTGGCAACAAGTAGCCGCCCACATCCTCACATCATGCGCATGAAGCTACTAATACTCACCGATGGAATTACGCCATTTGTTATTGGCGGCATGCAGAAACACAGTCAGAATCTGGCCCGCGAGCTGGCCCTTCAAGGAAATTCAGTTACATTGTTTCATTGTGTGATAGGCAACAATAAACTTCCCGAACGCGAAGATCTTGTGAACGCTTTTGGCGATCAAGCGCTAGGCATCATCGAATCAATCTGCATGCGTTTTCCGGCGCCTTCGTGGTATCCCGGGCACTACCTCAAGGAGTCTTACATCTATTCAAAACTGCTCTACAACCGAATTGAATCGCGAATTCATGAGTTCGATTTCATTTACGCCAAAGGTTTTGCAGGGTGGTATTTTCTTGAGAAAAAAAAGCAGGGCAAACAATTGCCGCCTATTGGAGTTAAGTTCCACGGATATGAAATGTTTCAGCGACCTGCCAATTTTCGCCTGCGAATTGAAAGTTATTTACTACGCAAGCCGGTGCAATGGAATACAACAAATGCCGATGTGGTTTTTTCATACGGAGGAAAAATCACAGAACTCATTTCATCGCTGGGCGTAGATTCAAAAAAGATTGCAGAAATACCAACTGGAATAGATTCAAGTTGGATAGTAGCGAACATTCAGAAGTCCACAATTGAAAAAAAACACTTTTGTTTCGTTGGAAGATTCGAGCGACGCAAGGGAATTCTAGAATTGAATGAAGCACTTAAACATTTAGGGGAAGGTAATTTTCACTTTCATTTCATTGGGCCTATTCCGCAATCTAATCAACTCAAACAAAGCAACATTACTTACCACGGGACACTCAAGGAATCTAAAGCAATTCAATCCGTATTAGATCGCTGTCAGGTGCTCGTCACACCTTCCCACTCAGAAGGAATGCCCAATGTTATAATGGAAGGGATGGCAAGAGGATTGGCAATTCTCGCTACTCCGGTAGGAGCCGTTCCTACAGTAGTGGACGAGCGTAACGGATGGTTGGTTGAACCCGGAAATGAGCAATCGCTTGAAAAATGTATCGCCGACATTGTTCTAATGGATGCGGCGTTATTGGAAGAAAAGCAACGAGCATCGCTGCATCGCATTCAGCATTTTACATGGGACGAGATTGCCAGACTTACCATAAAACAGATTGGTCGGTTTATCGTCCCGCACTAACTTCGCCCGATTCAAATGAACAGCTCCAAAACTTATTTTCCCGGGCTTAATGCACTTCGCTTTTTTGCTGCTCTGGCGGTCCTGCTCACCCATGTGGAGTTCACAAAAAAAGTAATGCTGCACAGGGATAAGTTTTGGCTAAAAATAGACGATCACATTAAAGGCACGGCCTTCGAATCCATACTTCGCGACGGCCCTCCGGACCCGATTCATTGGTTGAGCCCGTTTGTCACATTCGGAGGCTATGTAGGTGTTATTTTCTTTTTCGTTCTGAGTGGATTTCTTATTACGTATTTGCTGCTGGAGGAGAAACGTATAAGCGCCACTGTATCGGTGAGAAAATTTTACATGCGCCGTATTCTGCGCATTTGGCCGCTCTATTACTTCCTGGTAATACTTGGATTTTTCGTGCTTTATCACATTCCGATGCTGCGAGTATTTTCTCAGGAGGATACCTTTTTCGAACATTATTGGATGAACCTGATATCGTACATCTTTCTTTTACCCAACTTCGGGTTGGCCTTTGTAATGGAGGGTGTACCAAACCTTGGGCATTTGTGGAGTATTGGCGTTGAAGAGCAATTTTATTTACTCTGGCCTCTACTGCTCAAATTCAGTAAACGCCCTATGCGCACTATCTGGATTTTCCTTATTGGAGTGATTGCATTCAAAATTGCTTCTTTCGTACTCATCAAAATACTCTTCCCAGGGCCTCCACCCAATCCTGATTTAATGATATTCTCACCTGTTGAGACATACAAACGATTTGTTGGCTCTCTCAAATTCGAGGCAATGGCCATTGGAGGAATTGCTGCGGGGTGGGTATTCTATCAAAACAAAAAAATCCTATCCATACTTTTCTCTAAAGCATCACAATGGTTTGCGCTGGCAGGAATTCCTCTCATTATTCTATTTACACCGGTAAAATTTTACTTGGCACTTTACATCCTCTTCAGCATCCCATCGATGCTGATCATTGTAAACGTAGCTGCCAATCCCAATTGTTTCTTCCGAATGCGCGGAAAGATTATGGATTACCTAGGTAAGATATCGTATGGGATTTACATGTACCACCTCATATGCATTGCGCTAGTGTTCAATTTACTGGATTACTTCCTTCATTTTCCAAAACAACTAGAGGGCTGGCACAGCTTCTTGCTCTATGCCCTATCCATACCCACGACAATTGTAGTTGCATCACTGAGCTATCATTATTTAGAGTACCCATTTATTCGAAAGAAGCGTACCTTCACCACTGTAATCAGTGGCGATGACGCCAGGACGTAACCATGTTTAGGAGATTCTCCATATTTCTCATCTTCACAAGTCTTTACGCGTTTTCATACGTGTTTTTCAAATCTCCATTTGAGTTCTACCTGGCGTACCTCATTTTCGTTCTTTACATGCCATTCTTCTTCACGAAATTCGGTATTCCGAAATGGCCTGTATTGGTATTCGTTCCTTTGTTTTTTTCCGGTTTAGTTTACTGCTTTGCCGGAGAAAACACCTTTCAGCAGTTCTTCAAAATCTTCATCGGCTTCTTCTCATCCTGCCTTTTTTACCACTATGTAGTTCAGAGCTATGATTTCGATTTAAAAGAGCTCTACAGGCTTTATATGAAATCAGCTCTGATAGTCACTATCATCGGTTTGGTGCAGCTAATATCTTTTGCCGTTGGGTTTCAACCGGGTTATAATTTTCTTTGGATCTTCAACAAATGGAATCCCAGTCAGGGTGGACTTGGGATACGGATGAGTTCTGTTTTCTCTGAGCCCGCTTATTACGCGGCAACAATAGCTCCTGCCTTTTTTACCGGCGTTTACAACCTGTTTCAACGTAATACCATCTTCTTAAACAAATTTCAAAGTATTATTATAGTCTTGGTTTATCCGATGTCTTTTTCAAGCCTCGGGATTCTTGCTATCTTTTTCACCATCTTACTCCTACTTATTAATTTAGGAACCATACGATATACACTTATTTTCATCCCACTGCTCCTAGTAGCAGTAACCTATTCCTATAAAAACGTACCTGAGTTTCGTGACCGCTGGGACGGTACCATCGAAGTTTATACAACCAAAAACATATACAACTACGACATTCATGGAAGTAGCTTCGTATTGTATAACAACTCACACGTAGCCTGGGAAAACTTTAAAAGACATCCGATTTTCGGAACAGGTTTGGGCGGGCACCCTACAGCATTCGACAAATACACCTTGACTCAGGAAGCAGGAGCAGTTCAGATCGATTTTAATAAAATGGACGCCAATTCAATGTTTCTACGACTCATGTCAGAAACGGGACTATATGGACTTAGTGTCATCATTTTACTTTTATTCCGAAGCTGGATATTTAAATCCAACGCGATGGATGACGAAACATGGGTAATGTCGAATGGTCTTGCTATCATCATTCTCATTTATCTCATTCGGCAAGGCCACTATTTCTTGAACGGCTTCCCCCTTTTTCTATGGCTCTATTATTATCTATCTGTCCAAAATAAAACGGTCATGATTGAAAGAAAAGCTGAAATCAAAGCTGCTGAAACAGCGCGATTTCGCCCTTCCACCGAGCCAAATCAGCTTTCCCCAAAGAATATTTAATTTGACCCAAAGACCAATGAACCTCGATGTTTCTTCTGAAAATCAATTGAGGGTTTAGCATTTCACTGTTCATCCCGGGGAATGTGGTGAAGTGATAATCATATTCCTTCCCAATTTGTTTTTTAGCGTTGGCATTGACAGAGAAATTGGTTTGTATAGGCGAGCAAAACATTGTAGCCCGCAACAAGAGTTGGCTAATTATCCATTGCTTACTGCCGAGAATCTCTCGATCAATTTCTGGCGACGTACTCGTACTCCTCAAAAGATGCGACATCGTATGCGACTCTATGTAATGACCACGCCGCTGCAATTCAACTAAATCTTCAATAGGTATGGGTGTGAAATCTTCAAGCTCATGATCAACTCTATGATCTATTTTTTGACGAATGTTTTTTAGATAATACGCCTTTGGATCCGGAGAGTCTATAAAGTCAGGCACTACAAAAAACACGGCCCTCGCTCCGCGCGCCTCCAATGATTCGGCTGCTCGTATGTTATTTCTTAGCCCGTCATCGAATGTAAATAATACGTAGGGACCCGATTGAAGTTTTCCGGCGAAATAGTCGCCCAGTTGACCGGGATTCAAGAACTTGAAATGACCTGAAAGAAACTCAATGATTGATTCAAACCGTCCAATTCTTTGAAGCGGAGTAGAATGCATACACAAAACAACAAGTTCATTTGGCTTGTAATTCCAAGGCCGAAATCGATACTCGATGGTACCTAAACAAGATTTTATCGCGCTGAGTATTCGTTGCTTCATTACCAGGTATCGATATCACTTCGAAACATCCACCAGTTCTTCCAGTTCTCAACCCGCTCTGCCAAAGGCCCCTTCGCTATAAAATAAATTCGTTTGTCAATCGGCCTCATTCCGAGCGCATTCGCCGCCCGAAGCAGGTCTGCGGATTGGTTGTTCACTGCAAGCGAAATAAGCGTAAAATTAGCTGCGCGGTTTACCTCGCGAATAAGGCTTTGAAGTGCCGCCTGCATAAATTCAATATCAGCATGGGTTACCAAAAACTTCCCAATGACCAACTCGCGCAGAATTCGCTTTCTGCGCTGTGCCTTCAATTCGAAATAGGCCTTCTTTCCATCACGTTCATAAGAGTATCTGTAAAAATCTCCCTTCTCATAACCAAATCTATACGTATCAAAATCACTCCGCTGCGCTACATAGGAAATGGATCTATCTGCCGTAAATTGTCCCGGATTGCGTTTGCCCCATGCCTTGCGCAATTGGGCCTCGGGATTGGAAAAAAAAGAGCGCACGGGATTGAGTGGCTTAACATACCACTGCAAATTGAACGGATTTAACCAACCATTACGCATAAAGGAATTATACGAGGCTTCTACCGGAAAACCAATGAGTAGCTCAGCGTTAAAACCACTGCCAGGCTCATGAATGAAATTAAGCATTTTTCCAAACAAACCCTTTCCCCGATAATCGCGATGCACCAGCGAATTTCCACTTTGATAGGACTGAACCTCATTTCCATCAATAACAACAGGCCAATAGAAAAAAGACTGAAATCCCGCTACGCGTTCACCATCCAGCGCGACAATTCTTATGCAGTGTGTGCGCTGAAATTCCTGCTCATAAAACTGACCAAACAAGGTGTCGAATTGCCGGGCTCCCGTCGCATACTCCATGTCAAACAAGGCAACAACCTGCGGCCGCATCCAATCTTCATACTTTTGAATCGTCATTGACTACCGTTATTTTGTAGCGAAGATGAAAAGAATTCTCGTTCTTTATAAAGAATTGGCCGGTTACTTTATGGCCTGCCTCGATGAATTGTGCTCGACGCATGATGTAGAAGCCGATGTAGTTGCCTATCCTGTCAATGCCGACGCTCCTTTTCAATTCAGTCATTCCGACCGTATTCATGTCACACCACGAAGTTCAATTTCAGATTCGCAACTGATAGCCATGGTTCGTGAAAATCCCTATGATCTGGTTTTTACCGGGGGATGGTTCGACAAAGGATACTTGGCTGCACTTCGTCATCGCGCATGCCCGGCATTGTTGGGATTCGATAATGCATGGAACGGATCAACAAAGCAGTATATATCCGCCTTGTATGGACGTTTTTTTATACAGCCACTCTTTGACTATGCATTTGTGCCCGGCTCTAAGCAAAAGCAATTTGCAAGAAAGCTTGGTTTCGCAGAAGAAAAAATCATCACCGGAGCCTACTCCTGCGACGTAATTAAATTCAATAAGGTAAAAGCGCATCAAGAGTCTAAAAATCGATTGATCTATGCAGGGCGGTATTCCGAGGAAAAATATATACTTCCCTTATTCGATATTTTTCATTCACTAGCCGAAACAAGTTTACCCAACTGGGAGCTGCACTGCATAGGAACCGGTCCACTCTGGGAAAAGCGACTAAATTCTCCTCACATTATTCATCATGGCTTTATGCAGCCCGACGATCTCTTGAAGTTCATGGCAACCGGAAATGCGTTTGTGTTACCCAGCACCTTCGAGCCATGGGGTGTTGTTGTGCATGAGTTTGCCGCTGCAGGTTACCCTATGGTTCTCTCCGACGCCGTGGGGGCGGCAGAAGCATTTTTAAAAGACAGAGTGAATGGATACGTCTTTAACGCAGGCAACAAAGAAGGACTAAAAGCAGCACTTGAAATGCTACTGTCGCACAACGCAACCCAACTAAAACAAATGGGTCATATAAGCAGGGAATTGGCAAGTAGTATTACCCCCACAACATGGGCAGCCAGCATTGCCCGAATTTTGCAATAAAAAGGATATTGCTCAAAGCATGATTGCGAGCGTGCTTTCCGCTATTACCTTGCCGCCTGTTACGACTACAGCATGTGCGGAATAACCGGAATAGCTCGATTCAACAACCGAGAAATGTGCATCGAAAAAGTGCGCGTCATGAATCGGTCGATTGCCCATCGCGGCCCCGATGCAGAAGGCATTTGGAGCAGCGATGTGTGCGTGCTTGGACATCGCCGGCTTTCCATAATTGATACTTCTGCAGCAGGAAACCAGCCGTTCCGTTGGGAACAGGAAGGACTGGTTGTGGTGTTCAACGGTGAAATCTACAACTACCTCGAGCTGCGAAACGAGTTGCAGCACGTCCATTCGTTTCAAACTCAAACCGACACAGAAGTTATCCTTGCCGCATACAAAATGTGGGGCATCGAATGTGTGCAGCATTTCTTTGGCATGTTTGCATTCGCTCTATGGGATGAAAAGGAAGAATGCCTTCTCATTGCGCGCGACCGACTAGGTGTTAAACCACTCTACTATTCAGAAACCGAACACGGACTTGTATTCGCATCGGAACTTCGGGCCATACTCACGACAGGCTGGATCGACCGTAAAATAAGCAGCGCATCATTGGCCGATTATCTGCGTTATCAAACAGTGCATGCTCCAAATACGATAATCGAAGGTGTGCACATGCTCATGCCGGGCCATCGCATGATTATTTCCAGAAAGGGTTTACATACCGAACGCTGGTGGGACATGGTCGATAATCGGGTGCGACTCGATGGAAGCGAATCCAAACAAGAAGTGCAACGTCATGTTTTGGATATCCTTACATCATCTGTAGAGCTGCGCATGCGCGCCGATGTGCCATTCGGAGCATTCCTGTCAGGCGGCATTGATTCCAGCATCGTAGTTGGATTAATGAGTCGCATTTCCAATCATCCGGTTAATACGTTTTCCATTACGTTTCAAGAGCAGGCATACGACGAGAGCCCTTATTCTGAGCTCATCGCGCGACGCTTTCAAACGAAGCATACTGCTATTCAGCTGAGTGCTGATCACTTCAGACAAACACTTCCCGAAGCGCTTGCAGCAATGGATCACCCCAGTGGTGATGGTCCAAACACCTACGTTGTTTCAAAAGCAACACGCAACGCCGGAGTTAAAATGGCATTAAGCGGACTTGGTGGAGATGAGGTATTTGCCGGCTACGATGTTTTTCGAAGAATGAAAGGATTGGAAAGTAAAAATTGGCTGAATCACTTGCCTGTTCATATGCGTAAAAACATCGGTCTGCTTTTACGCACATTAAAACCTTCGGCTGCTACCGAAAAACTCGCTGCAGCTCTTGCCCAACAACGCATTGATTTAGCACATTTCTATCCCCTCACTCGTCAGGTATTATACGACAATGAGGTAAAGCGCCTACTGAAAATTCCAAGCACCGAAAAAAACCCGGTTCAACTGCTTTCAACCGCAGTAAATGGCATTCGCATTCCCACCTTATCAAAAGTGAGCGTGCTGGAAATGTCGACCTATATGCAAAATGTATTGCTGCGTGATGCTGATCAAATGAGCATGGCACACGCACTCGAAATACGCGTACCGTTCCTCGATCACAGGCTTATCGAATTTGTGTTGGGGGTATCTGATGCACACAAATATCCTCACTCCCCGAAAGAACTGCTGACGGCTTCAGTGGGAGATTTAATTCCACGCGAAATTATTGACCGCCCTAAAATGGGATTCACTTTTCCGTGGGCAACTTGGATGAAAAACGAGCTAAAATCCTTTTGCGAAGAGCAGCTGGAGGCACTGAAACAAGTAAACGCCCTTAACCACGACGAAGTAAAAAATATCTGGCAGCGATTTAAGAACGGTGATCCTCGAATAACATGGTCACGCGTTTGGCCTTTAGTGGTATTGGGGTATTGGATAAAACAGCACGATGTACACTAGAAAAAAAATACTGGTGTTCAGTGATTGGTTTCTGCCCGGATATAAAGCCGGTGGACCCATTCGATCGCTGGCGAATTTGGTTCATTCAATTGACTTCGATTTTTGGATTGTAACACGTATCACAGATCATCAGAGCACTGAACCCTACGCCGGTATTACACACGGAGTCTGGACATCACATGGGCCGAATGTGCAAGTTTGTTATTTGAACGATGGCGAAATGACTAGTGCATTCGTAAAAATAATATTGAGTGAACAATCATTCGACTACCTCTATTTCAATTCGTTGTTTTCGCCCTTATACACGCTCGTTCCGCTGCGGGTCGCTCGAAAAATGGGCCTTGCATCGAGCTGTGTGCTGGCTCCACGTGGCATGCTCAAAGCAGGTGCTCTATCCGTAAAAGCTCGAAAGAAAAAAATCTTTTTGGTTACTGCTAGATTACTCGGCTGGTTTAAAGGCATTCGATGGCATGCAACAAATGAGGCTGAAGCCAACGAGATACGATTTCATTTTGGAACAGCCTGCTCTATTGGTATCGCTCCTAATCTGGCAACGAAAGTTGATGGGGCGGCTTCACCTGCGCATAAAACAAGCGGAGAGCTACGCCTGATAAGCATCGCCAGAATCAGCCCGGAGAAAGGTATTCGAGAAGCTCTCCTATTTCTAAAAGCAGCTGCACTTGATCGCGTGGAATGCTCATTTTACGGGGTAAGACAAAACAGTGAATACCTTGAAGAGTGCCGATTGATTGCTAATCAGATTTCCGGTGCGATCATATCATTTCCAGGCGAGATTACTCCGGAGGAAATTCCTAGCCTAATGAAAAATGCTCACTTCTTCTATTTACCCACATGGGGTGAGAATTTCGGTCATGCCATTGTAGAGGCCCTTCAGCATGGTAAGCCTGCTATTATCAGCAACCGGACGCCCTGGACACACCTGCCAACCGCTGAGGCAGGCTGGGAGTTACCGATTGAAGAACCGGCATTTGTTGATGTCCTAAGAAATTGTTTCAAAATGAATCAGGAAGAATATAATCGCTGGAGCTACGGCGCATCTGCTTTCGGTTTATCTCATGCCAATAACCCTTCACATATCGAAGCGTATTATTCCTTATTCGAATAAGTTTCACTCATCATTAACACTCAGCTAACTATAACGAGGGTTACCTTCGCAAACTCAATTTTTCTTGCATGAACATCGTCATCTTATCGCGTGATACCAAACTCTATAGTACCAAACGACTAGTAGAGGCCGGCGAACAACATGGGCATAATGTGCGTGTGCTCGACCATTTAAAATGCAACCTGGTTATTGAAAAGAAAAAACCCAAAGTG
>JAURKF010000085.1 GCA_030831885.1 Flavobacteriales bacterium | reverse complement strand
GCGCAATGCCGGTTCGCTTTTGCATTCCACCCGATAATTCGCTGGGGTAAAGATGGTTTTTCCCTTCCAGATTCACGCGCTTGAGACACACATTTACGCGATCGAGCATTTCGCTCTTGCTCATGGTGCTAAACATCTGAAGCGGGAAGAGGATATTCTCTTCTACCGTAAGCGAACTAAAGAGCGCGCTGCCTTGAAACAGCATGCCCATTTCTTGGCGAATGTCTTTGCGATCCCATCGATCCAAAATGGTGAAGTTGCGCTTGTCAAAGAATATCTCACCTTGGTCAACCTCCATCAAACCTACGATGCACTTGGTAAGTACTGATTTTCCGGAACCGCTTCTTCCGATGATGAAGTTCACTTTGCCCGGGAAGAACTCGGTGGTAATATTCTTCAACACGGGATTGCCGGCGAAGCTTTTCGATATGTTCTTCACCTCGATCATAGCAACAACAATTGCGTTAGAATGTAATTAGCAACGAGGATGAGCACCATGCTATATACTACCGCACGAGTGCTGCTCGCGCCTACTTCTCTGGGACCGCCGTTTGTGTAATAACCATGGTATGCGCTTACGCTGGTAATGATGAAGGCAAAAAAGAAAGTTTTGATGAGCGAATAGCTTACTTGCCACAATTCAAATGAGTATTGTAAGCCGTATTCGAAGTCATTGAGTGAAGTAACTCCGGTTGTATACCCCACGAATGCACCGGCAGAAATACCGGTGAACATGGCCAGCACTACCATGAATGGAAAGATGAATAGTGCTGCTACGATTTTCGGAAGTATCAGGTAACTCGCCGAATTGATACCCATGATTTCCATGGCATCGATTTGCTCGGTAATGCGCATCGTACCTATTTCGGAGGCAATATTCCCGCCTACTTTACCTGAAAGAATGAGACAAACAATGGTGGAGGAAAATTCCAATATCATGGTTTGACGGGTTGTAAAACCAATGGTCCAGCGAGGTATCCAACCACTATCAATATTGGCTGCTGTTTGCAGCGTCACAACCGCTCCCATGAATAGGGAAAGCAACGCAACAATGCCTAAGGACTGCAACCCTATTTTATCGACTTCCTGAACGATTAGTTTCCAATAAATCTTTCGCTTCTCCGGTTTGGTAAAGGTGTTTACCATGAGGAGGAAGTACTTGCCGATATGGAAATACATGGTTGACATGTTCTTCAAACTTACTTCACCGAATTGTACGTGGCGAGATAAACTTCATGGGCTATGCACATCGCAACGTGAATGAGCGTGATTACTTTTTTCTAGACCTGATTGTTTCGACCGTTATTGGTACCAAAGGCGATGCAAAAAGGAGTATTGGGAAGAAAAATCGGCTAGGCCATGAATTCGGTTCGGGCCATCCAAGTGAGGCGAAAAGACTGAGTTTTAGCATGAAAATACTGCATATTATGGCGGAAAACCAGCCAACCAACGGCCAACGGAAATCCTTTTCCGATAGGTAAATCATGTACTTGAGCACAGGGCCTGCTGAAACCAACCAACCGACTGCGCCGATGAAAATTAGAAGGATGTTGACCCAATTGTCTGCCATATAAACCGCTATATTCGCAAGTAAATCAACAAATCTATGGCGAGCATGAGAAAATTTGTTTTACCTGCTTTGACGATTGTTGTGCTTTTATCTGCATGTGCCTCCAACAAAAAGCGCAAGTGCAACAGCTGTCCCAAGTGGGAAGACCGCATCGAATGGACTACACAACGTGCTGCGCATGAAGAACAGTACCAACCTGGAAGCCGCCCTTAAGCCATTTCTTCCGGCTGAGGCACTGTCGTTGGCATGTGACAAGCTGCGGGAGTATCCGCATCATTTGGTAATTACGGAACCACGTTCAACCAAATTGGGCGATTTCACGGCCGATCCTCGGGGTGGACGTCATGTACTTACTGTGAATGGCAACCTCAACAAGTATGCATTTCTGATTACGCTGATGCACGAACTGGCGCACTTGATAACCTATCTGGATCATCGTGATCGCGTGAAACCGCACGGCGCCGAATGGAAGGGTTGTTTCAAACAAACGCTCGGGCCTTTTTTGCGTCGCAATGTATTTCCGGATGATGTGGCCAAGGCAATCTCTTCCTACCTATCAAACCCGGCTGCGTCAACATGCTCCGATATTCATTTGTCCAAAACGCTTGCGCGCTACGATAAGAAGAGCCATCCCGATATTCAGCTGCTCGACGATATTCCGCACAACGCTCGTTTTGTATATGGACGCGATCATCGTGTATTCATTAAAGGCGAGCGATTGCGAACGCGATACCGCTGCTTCGAAGAATCTACCAAACACGAATACCTGTTCAGTCCGCTGGTGAAGATTCGCCATGTGAAGTAAACAAAAAAGCCACCTGAACGTGATCAGATGGCTTCTTCGAATATACTTGATGTAATTTAGTTCCGCTGTAGTTTGAGGGTTTTGGTCTTACCATCATCCCCAATGATTCGCAGCATGTAGATACCTCGCTTGAGATTCTCAACCGGTATTTCTACAAATTGACAAGGTTCTGCCGAATGTTGATGCGTTTGCGTGAAAATCGCCTTGCCGGTAAGGTCCATTACGCTGATGGTAAATGCGTCTTCCATGGGTTCATCGAAAACGAGTTCAACCCTTCCGTCCATGCCTAGAATGCGCGCAGAAGAAATCGGATGCTGCGCACTGCTCTGAGCGTTGGCTGTTGAGCCAAACATCAGAAATGTGAGTACAAGCAATGTAAAGATTCTCTTCATGCGTTGAGTGAGTCTATCTAATTCTACGTGAGAATTTACGCGAAGATACGTCTGAAGGCACATTTATCAACAATAAATGGCTAATAATTTCAAAAAATATCAGAATTGCAAACGGAGTTGGATGTGGACATCCGATTTCATGAGTTCTGTGGGATCGGCCGATTGATCGGTAATGACGCGGTTTTGATTGTAGAGGAAAGTGCCATAACGCACCCAAAGATCTACTCCCCGTGCCACATCCCACTTGACCATTCCATAAACCCGGGAGCCCCTTCCGGTGTAGGGCAGTATGCTGAAGGCATACAGTACATCGTTTTCGTAGGCATAAATGCGAGCGTTCCAATCGGGGCAATCCATGATGGCATAGCGCAGAGTGAAGCTCGCCTTAGAGCCTATGCGTTTGTAGTTCACATCCTGGTAGATTACAAACCCGTTGCTTTTCTCGCCTTCTTTCGTGAACACCGACCATTCGGCGCGTGAGCGAAGCTGGATATTCGGATGAACTTGATAGGAGCCATTGATGCGCCAGTTCTCTTGCAACGTTGGAACAGGATACGTGATGCTTATGTCCGTATTGGAGGAATTGAGCACGTTC
>JAURKF010000084.1 GCA_030831885.1 Flavobacteriales bacterium | reverse complement strand
GGGGCGAGCCGAAAGGTTCGCCTCTTTTATTTTTTATACATGAACGACTCACGATATACTCGACGTGGAGTGTCGGCACAGAAGGAAGATGTGCATGCCGCCATTCGCTCGCTTGATAAGGGACTTTTTCCCAAAGCATTTTGTAAAATAGTGCCTGATTATTTGTCGGGCAGCGAAGAGCATTGTCTTGTTATGCATGCCGATGGAGCTGGCACAAAATCGTCACTTGCCTATATCTATTGGAGGGAAACGGGCGATATTACAGTTTGGAAGGGCATTGCACAAGATGCGCTTATTATGAACCTCGATGACTTGATGTGTGTGGGTGTTACGGATCAGATTTTACTGAGCAGCACAATAGGCCGCAATAAGGGATTGATTCCAGGTGAAGTTGTAAGTGCCATTATTAAAGGAACGCAGGAATTAGCCGATGAACTTACGGAGCTTGGAGTTCGAGTCACCGTGACTGGAGGAGAGACAGCGGATGTTGGTGATTTGGTGCGCACTGTGATCGTTGATTCAACGGTGATAGCGCGAGTGCGAAGGGATGAAGTGATTGATAACTCGAGAATACAAGCGGGCGATGTGATTGTAGGCTTTGCGTCTTTTGGACAAGCAACCTATGAAGGCGAGTACAACGGAGGCATGGGAAGCAACGGATTGACGAGTGCTCGGCACGATGTGTTTTATAATACACTCGCTGATAAGTATCCTGAAAGTTTTGATCCCACGCTGCCTTCTGATTTAGTCTATAGTGGTTCCTACTCACTTACAGATTTAGTAGAAGATGCGCCACTCAACGCCGGGCGATTGGTTCTTTCTCCAACAAGAACGTATTTGCCGGTGGCACGTGCCATACTACAGGAGATGCGTTCGAAAGTGCATGGCATGGTTCATTGCAGTGGAGGTGGGCAAACGAAAGTGCTGCACTTTGTTGATTCATTGCACATTGTCAAAGACAATTTGTTCAGCACTCCGCCATTGTTTCGCATGATTCAACAAGAATCGAAAACACCCTGGCAGGAGATGTATCGCGTGTTTAACATGGGGCATCGATTAGAGATATATACGGATGCAGCTAGCGCCGAGCGCATGATTGAAATCGCCCGCGGATTTCACATCGATGCTCAAATAGTTGGACGAGTGGAAAGCTCAGAAAGTAAGAGGCTCAGTATTCATAGTGAGCACGGAGTATTTAATTACGAATCATAAGGACAAGAAAATATGCAGGATTTGCTGGATCGCCTATCGGCCATTGTTGATAGACACAATGAAGTGGGCAAGATGATTACCGACCCCGACGTTATTTCTGACATGAAGCGCTATCCCACGCTCATGAAGGAGTATAAGGATTTGGGTGTGTTGGTGGATAAATACCACGAATACAAAAAGGTGAATGACGACTTGAGAGCCGCCAAGGATATTTTGTATTCCAACGAGGATCCAGATTTGAAAGAGTTGGCTCAGGAAGAGTTTGACTTGCTTACTCCATTAAAGGAGAAGATGGATGAAGAGGTGAAGTTCATGCTCATCCCCAAGGATCCGGAAGACACCAAAAACTGTATCATGGAAATTCGTGCAGGAACCGGAGGAGATGAGGCATCCATTTTTGCAGGAGATTTATTTCGCATGTACACACGCTACATTCAAAATCAAGGTTGGAAGTATGAAGTGTTGAACTTGAATGAAGGCACGATGGGAGGTTTCAAGGAAGTTTCATTTGAAATCGTAGGAGCTGAAGTGTACGGTACATTGAAGTTCGAGAGTGGTGTGCATCGCGTGCAGCGTGTACCCGAAACAGAAACTCAAGGGCGTGTGCACACGAGCGCGGCTACTGTTGCTGTGCTCCCGGAAGCTGAGGAGTTTGATGTCGTCATAAATCCCGCTGATATTCGTCGTGACACCTATCGCGCCAGCGGAGCCGGTGGTCAGCACGTAAACAAAACAGAGTCGGCTGTGCGTTTGACGCACATTCCAACCGGTGTAGTGGTTGAATGTCAGGAAGGACGATCGCAGCACGAGAACCAGGAAAAGGCGATGACGATGTTGCGCACGCGCATATTTGAAGCAGAAGTGAATCGCAGACAAGAAGAACGAGCACGTATGCGAAAGTCATTGGTAAGCACAGGCGATCGCAGTGCGAAGATTAGAACGTATAATTATCCGCAAGGACGTGTCACCGACCATCGCATCAACCTCACGCTCTATAACCTCGATGCAGTTATGAATGGCGAAGTCGCTGAGATTATCGAGGCACTCAAACTCGCTGAAAATACCGAGAAGCTCAAAGAAGGGAGCATGGCCTGATGGAGTTGATTGCCCGAATCATATCGGCTCAGGAAACACGTTCGCTGCGTCATCGCGTGTTGTGGCCTCACTTGCCATCACCCGTTGTATGCGTTATTGATATCGATAATCGCGAGGATGCATTTCATGTGGGGGTCTTTGATCAAGAACGGCTCGTAAGCATCGGTTCATTTTTCGCGATGGAATCGCCTCGGCTTGAAATGAAGTCGCAATATCGTTTACGAGCAATGGCCACTGATCCCGACTACAGGCGCATGCATGCGGGTAGGCTGCTAATAGACTTTGCCGTGGAGCGATTACGTAATGAGAATATACAGGTGCTTTGGTGCGATGCTCGATTGATTGCTGTTCCCTTTTATGAGAGTTTAGGTTTCAACAAAGAGTCCGATATATATGAAGTGCCGCTCATCGGCCCGCATCATTTTATGTGGAAGGCACTCTGAATTGGTCGCGTACATGTTTTGAGCGTGTACATTTGTTGTCAAATATTTTTCTATGCCCGGTATTTCTTCGAAAGCAGTCGCTATGCCTGCGTCGCCTATTCGCAAACTGGTGCCTTATGCAGAGGCCGCAAAAAAGCTAGGACGTAAGGTGTATCATCTCAACATTGGTCAACCCGATATTGAAACACCCGAAGTGGTTCGCACGAAAATGAAAGAGCTCGACCTTAAGGTTGTGGAGTATAGCAACAGCGATGGCATTGCTGCGTACCGTCAAGGATTGACGAAGTACTATGCTTCGAAATCAATAGAGCTTTCTCCCGATCAAATCATGGTTACTACCGGAGGAAGTGAGGCGCTGGTGTTTGCCTTTATGACCTGCTTCAATCCGGGCGATGAAGTAATTATCCCTGAGCCTTTCTATGCTAATTACAATGGTTTTGCAGTGATGGCCGGAGTGACTGTAATCCCTGTAATGAGCAGTATCGATAGCGGATTTGCGCTTCCTCCAATAGATGCATTTGAGCAACTCATTACACCAAAAACAAAAGGCATTTTGATTTGTAATCCCGGAAATCCAACAGGATATCTCTACAGCAAAGAGGAACTGGAACAATTGCGCGACATCGTGAAGAAGTATGATTTGTTTTTGATGGCCGATGAAGTGTATCGTGAGTTCGCATATGATGGTGCTGTGCCCAGCAGCATCATGAACCTTGAAGGGTTGGATGATAATTCAATCATGATTGATAGTGTGAGTAAGCGCTACAGCATGTGCGGTGCGCGCATCGGTGCGATGATAACCCGCAATAAAACGGTGATGTCGGCAGCGCTGAAGTTTGCGCAAGCGCGCCTTTCACCACCCACATTCGGACAAATGGCATCGATGTATGCGCTGGAAACACCACAATCCTATTTCGATGGAGTAGTGGAGGAATATGTGGAGCGCAGAAACATTCTGATTGATGGGTTGAATACCATTCCAGGAGTAATTTGTCCAAAACCGAAGGGAGCATTTTACTGTATCGCTGAGCTTCCCATTGATGATAGTGATCGATTCTGCCAATGGATGCTTGAAACCTTTGAACATAACAACCAAACGGTGATGATGGCCCCGGCTACCGGATTTTACTCGAAGCCGGAACCGGGTAGAAAGCAAGTGCGCCTGGCTTATGTGTTGAATAAGGAGTCACTGCAAGCATCTGTGGAGGTGCTTCGCGAGGCATTGAAAGTTTACCCCGGAAGAACATTGTGATTGTATCAACCACATGAAATAAGAAAGGCTGCCATTGGCAGCCTTTCTTGTGTGACAAACCCAAATTATCGGGTGAACAAAAGTTCACGCATTTTTGGAAGAGGCCAAGACTCATCTTCTGTAATAAGTTCGAGATTATCGGCAGCATCGCGAGCGGCATCCATCAACGGTTTAATCTTGTTGCTGTATGCTTCAGCCTGCTTTTCGATATCAAGTTTGGAGGCTTTCGCACGCTCCGTATTCATCTTGTCGAGCGAATCTTTGATGTTGTTTATTTCGATTGAAATCTGCTTAATCAAATCGGTTTGTGTGCGTGAGAGCGATTTAGATTCAGCCGCAGAGAAAATCTCCTTCAATCCAAGTACGTTGTCAATCAACTTTGTTTGGTAATCAATAGCGGCCGGCACGATGTGATTTACAGCGATGTCGTTGGTTACTCGAGCTTCAATTTCGCGCTTGCGTACATACGTCTCTACTTCTATTTCATAGCGAGCATGAATCTCTTCGTGCGTAAGAACATTGAGTGATTCAAACATTTTATTTACATCCTTGTTCTTCCATACTTTCAATGCGCTTGGTGTGTCTTTCAAATTGCTTAGACCGCGCTTTGCTGCCTCTTTTACCCATTCGTCGCCATAGCCATTTCCTTCGAAACGAATAGGCTTGCTGATCTTGATGAGGCGCTGCAATTCTTTCAATATTGCTTCATCCTTGTCATCCCCTTTAGCGATGCGAGCGTCCACATCTTTTTTGAATTGAAGCAGACGGTTGGCAACAATGGTATTCAACACAATCATCGCATTGGCGCAATTGGCGCTGCTTCCCACGGCGCGGAACTCGAACTTGTTTCCGGTGAAAGCGAATGGTGATGTGCGGTTGCGGTCGGTGTTATCGAGCAATGCTTGCGGAAGTTTACCGATGTTGAGTTTCAAATCGGTTTTGTCTTCCGGTGTCATTTTGCCTGCCTTTATATTTTTCTCCATATCATCCAGCATGCGGCTGAGATGCTCTCCCAGGAAGGCCGACATGATAGCAGGCGGCGCTTCGTTTGCACCCAGACGATGGTCGTTTCCAACGGTTGCTATGGATGCGCGAAGTACATCTGCATTTTCATGAATAGCAGCTACTGTGTTCACAAAGAAGGTCAGGAATTGCAAATTGGTCTTTGGGTTTTTTCCTGGCTTCAACAAGTTCACGCCTGTGTTGGTGCTGAGTGCCCAGTTGTTGTGCTTTCCGCTTCCGTTCACACCTTCAAATGGTTTTTCGTGAAGCAGAATGCGGAAGTTGTGTTTGCGCGCAGTTTTCTCGAGCACATCCATCACCAACTGATTGTGGTCGTTGGCGAGGTTGGCCTCTTCAAACATCGGAGCCAATTCAAATTGATTGGGCGCAACTTCATTGTGACGAGTAGTAACAGGTATGCCGAGTAGGTGTGATTCGTATTCGAATTCTTGCATGAACGCCATTACACGTTCCGGTATACTTCCGAAGTAATGGTCTTCGAGCTGCTGACCCTTTGCAGGGCGAGCGCCAAATAGCGCACGGCCTGTCATGGCTATATCCGGACGAGCGTTATGCAGTGAGCTATCGATGAGAAAGTATTCCTGCTCCCAACCAAGTGTAACAGCCACTTTGTTCACCTCTTTATCGAAGTATTGGCAAACGACTGTTGCTGCATTATCT
>JAURKF010000083.1 GCA_030831885.1 Flavobacteriales bacterium | reverse complement strand
TGAGCGCTATCTCAGGTCCACCCGCGCGAGCAACGGTGAAGGGCATTTTTGCAAGTCGTATATCATAACCAAGACTGATTGCCGCAAATCGCTTGTATTCGAAACCGATATAAGGTGAAATTGCGTCTTTCCATCGATAATAAATACCGGCACGTGCACGGCTTGCTGTTTTTACGTCAGTATATTTAGATTCCTCACCGATTCTATATTCAGCCGTAGCGCCAATAATAACCTCATTGGAACCACCTTGTCGCTGAAATAAGGCATCGTATTTCATATCAATGTGCTCATAGCGTTTTATCCATGCAGCTTTAAAAACCTGCCGCACACGCATGCGATCATCGCCACGAGCAACCATCGTTATTTGTTGGTTGGCATGATAAATCGAATATCCAAGATCATAACGACGTTTTGCACGGTGCTTCCAATGAAATCCTGTACCTAAATCCATAAAACTTCTTGATGTAGTGATAAATCGCTCGCGATCATCAAGAGTGGGGTCATAAGCAACACCATTAAATTGATTATCCCAGGCCAAGCCTTCGAAATTCATACTTCTCTGTTCAAACCCAAGTTGAAATCCAGCAGAAAGAAGATCGGCATCAGATGCCACTAGGTTATATGCAGCAGTTCCTTTGACCATAAAAGATTTCTGCTGAGCAATACCGGCGGCATCTTGTAATATGAGCATTCCAAAACCAAGGAAATTATCATTATTTACGCTGAGCAGCTTGTATTGCGCATCTACACCACTTGTAGTGAAGCCCGTGCCGATATTTCTCCATTGCCTGCGATGAAGAATAGTTCCCCTCATCATCGTTTCAAACTGACCCGTAAGAGCAGGATTAATCAGTTGAGGGCAATTATTGTATTGCGAAAAATGGACATCCTGTGCACTCACCAATTGAGTACTCAAACAGATAACACAACCCGTTAGAAAAGCGAAAAGTAAGTTTTTCATATTCATGTACTCGGTTATCGAATTAATACAACTTCTCCAACACGTTCTACCTTGGTAGCTCCTCCAATGGTTGCTGATAGCGTATAGTAGTAACTTCCCGAAGGTGCGGGAACTCCGCGCAATTGCCCATCCCATCCAATGCTCGGTGAATTGGACTCAAAAACAACCTCTCCCCAGCGGCTATAGACTCTGAATTCCATCCGAGAAATGAACAAACCACGCACGTATAATGTATCGTTCTTCTCATCGCCATTCGGGGAAAAAATATCGGGAATAAATACAGGATTCTGCGGCTGAATGCATAAATCAAGGGAAGTAGAATCAGAACAGCCACCTTCATTGACCACGGTCAGTGCAATCGTATACTGTCCTGCATCATCATAGGCGTGCACCAAACCCTGTCCTGCAATCATAGCTGCTGTGCTGCCATCTCCAAAATACCAGGTGCCGTCCACTGCATTTTCAGAGTTATTAGACAACTCAATGTTATCTATGTATTCAAATGGAACGCAAAGCTCATTGGGAAGAATTCCAAACGCGGCGACCGGTTCCGTGTAAGCGGGCACTGACACAGTTGTATCGCGCTCACACTGATTATTGTCGGCAATAACGATCTCAATCTCTGTTCCCGCTTCTGAAGGATACAAAGAAGCACTTCCGGGTTCACCATTCCACTCTACGCTATAATTACCCGACGGAGTAATGGCCAATTGCACAAAACCTTCTTCACCGGGACAGAGAGTATCGGATGTGGTGGCCAAAAATTCAAATCGTGGATACATAATAATTTCAATGCTCTGAGATTGCGGATCCGAACATCCATCATCGACCGTCAATGATACGGTTGTTGATTCTGTGTAGGTTAATGAATTACTGGCAGTATTGGGAGCACCATTGCTCCAATCGTACGTTATTGGATTATTCGGATATCCGCCGTTTACATCGGCTGAAATAGTGCTACTTTCTGAGAAACATATAGGATTGACCGAAGCAGTGAGTGGTTCCAATACAAGTGGCGGATACACAATGAATTCAGCTGTATCTGCCGACTCAGGACAAAACTGAGGAATAATTTTATAGATTACAGAGTATGATCCATCCGATAATTCTGCGGGGTTGAAAGTAGTTTCTGCCAAAGAACCTAAAAGCAAACCTCCGGAAGGTGTTGTTATAAAATTAACCTCATAGTCCTGACTACAATAAACATCTTCGATTCCATAAATATGAGGCTCTATCACATCTTCCACTGTAACGCGAATACTGTCACCACAGCCTGCCGGGTTGGTCCAGTGCACAAAGTAGGTTCCTGCATTTGCTTCTGCCGGATTGAACAACCCTGTGGCTGCATTTACGATACCAGGTCCACTCCAGGTGCCTCCGGGAACAACCGAAGCCAAGATTACAGGATCATCGCTCTTACAGAAGTTTTGTGGCGCATCGGGAAGGTTAGGTGAAAAAACTCGCACCATGACGGAGTCCTCACAGTTGTTTGAGAAGTAATAAATATAATTTATCCCAAGTGGAATTGCTTGTGGATTCAGCGTAAAGCCATTTAAAGCCGAACCACTCACGCCAGGGCCAAGCCACGAACCACCCGCAGGGGAGACACTACCCACCAAAGACTCGTTGATAGGCACGGTAGTATTTGTGATACAAAAACTGATTTCATCCGCCTCTACATGAGGACTTTGAATTGTAATAAACATGGTATCTACACATCCGTTGAGCGCCTGATACGTCACAAAAGTCTCAGTGTCCTGAGAGAATACACCCGGATTAAACACACCTGATGCTGCGTTTGTTATCGCGCCCAATTGTTGACTAGACCAAATGCCCCCGATGGGAATTGGTGTTGGATCCAATACGGCAGGAGCCTCTAGCGGGCAGAACATTTCCGATTCAAGTATATCAATTTCCTTTACGAAGACAGAAAAATCGGCATCGCAACCATTAATGGCGTAATTCAATTGAACACTTCCGGGCTGCGCATTTGAAGGATTGAAAGTGCCTAATGATGGGTTGACAATTCCGGGGCCCGACCATGTACCCCCTAAAGGAGGCACTTCAAGCGTTACGATACCGGCACTTTGACAAATGGGCTCTAAAACGAATGGGGCCGCAATGGAGTCAACAGTAATCTGTGTTACATCAACACATCCGTTTACCTCATAGATTGCCTGAAAGCTGCCCTCCGTTTCAGGGTTAAAAATACCGGAAGGAGAAGTTTGAAGACCCGACCATGTGCCGCCTGCAGGTGATGCCGACAACTGGAAAGGAGCGCTTCCGGCGCACGCGGCCGCTGCTGCTTGAGCAGCAATAGGTGTTACTGTAAACTCCATGCTGTCTGCGCAATTGGCCGAGTTGAAATAAACCGTGTGAACACCTCCACTGGCTATTTCAGGATTAAAAAAGCTAGAGCCACTTGCAACACCTGAACCCGACCAAACACCTGAAACTCCGGCTTGCAGCAATATTTCAGGAGCGGACTGACAAACCGTTTGATCTTGTGTAAAAATATTTACATTTTCGACAATTAAGGAGAAGGATTGAGAAAGTTGCTGGCCAGTCTCCAATTCGGTCACAACGACCGTGTAAGTGGTTGTAGTCGCCGGACAAACCGTATGCGGTCCGGCGGTAGGTAACAAACCATTACTCCATGAAAAGCTATAGTTAAAGCATCCTTGCGTTTGCACCTGCAGAGAAGTACACTCGCCCGGGCAAATAATGGGAGAAGCTGCTATTATCTCAGCATTGATTGGACAATTATCGAAAAGAAATGATGTACCCAACTCAAACTCATGAAGTGTACCGCAAGCATCCGGAATTTGCATATTAAGATTAATCAGTATGTTGCAGTTGAAACTGAATGGATGATCAAGCGTAAGGGTAATGAGGTCTGTCATGCCGGCCGCACAATTATCATCGATTGACAACACATCAAAAACCTCCGAGCTGGAAGTTACCATGAACTCGGAATTTTCGAACCAATCACATGGCACCGGCGATGATAATTCGACATTGAGTTGCACTGACTGACAACCCGGCGGATTAGGAACAGAAATAGCCGGTGCTATGGGAAGTGCCACTTCTGAAGTCCAATAGAAAGCAAATCCTGCTGCCGCAACACTCTCGTTCGAATTAAAAACTAACGTCACTGTGCCGCTTGTAGCAACGAGTTGACCGGGTGAATTCTGACCGGTATATACACCTAGTAAAGTTCCGGCTGAAACCGTTCCATCGTATACTGCCAGCGAGTCGACATTATTCTCGAGCGAAAAGGAACCAAAAAAAGTCATTGTCACAATTCCATCTGCAACAATCGTAGTAGTTATGCTCTCATCCAAGCCGTATGAAGAAGTGGGACCACCACTGTCATAAAGCCTTCCGAAACAACTATTGATAGTAGTTTGGGACATATTAAACTCCGGATAATCCCACTGGGCATTCAGCGCAAGCGGTCCCAGAAAAATCATCATTAATACGCCCAGGCAACAAGTAACTTTCATGTTCTGAAGTAGAGTATTGAAGTATAAAACAAGGTGCAAATTACTACACATTGACGGAGCACACATTTAATGGGTTGCAGCGTCTGTAAACATACGATTGTCGAATAAATGGATTCGTCAGCAAACGCCACAGAAGACTTTTAATTGCACATTACATTTGCATTATGTCGGTAAACAAAGAAATTCGTCGCATAACGACCAACACCCTGCAGGAAATGAAGCATCGCGGGGAGAAAATATCGATGCTCACATCCTATGATTATAGTATGGCGCGCTTGGTTGACGCAGCCGGCATAGATGCCATTTTGGTTGGTGATAGTGCCAGCAATGTGATGGCCGGTCATGAAACAACTCTACCCATCACCCTTGATCAGATGATTTACCACGCCCAAGGTGTAGTTCGCGCTGCCAAACGGTGCCTTGTGGTTGTAGATCTGCCTTTTGGCTCATACCAAGGTAATTCGAAAGAAGCGCTTAATTCGGCAATCCGAATCATGAAAGAGAGTGGAGCACATGCAGTCAAAATGGAAGGGGGATCAGAAATCCGTGAGTCAATACAACGTATACTCACTGCCGGAATTCCCGTTATGGGGCATTTGGGCCTGACACCGCAGAGCATATATAAGTTCGGGACGTATCAAGTCAGAGCGAAAGAAGAACAGGAAGCCGAGCGCCTCCTGAGTGATGCTACGGTCCTCAACGAATGCGGCTGTTTTGCGCTGGTATTGGAAAAAATACCGGCAAACCTCGCGGCAAAAGTCACGCAGTCTATTGAAATTCCAACCATAGGTATAGGTGCGGGCGCCGCAGTCGACGGACAGGTCCTGGTGGTAAATGATATGCTCGGATACACCCAAGACTTCAGTCCACGCTTCCTTCGCAGATATATGAATGCCGGAGAGCAAATACACGATGCCGTAAGCAGCTATGTGCAAGATGTAAAAAGCGGAAATTTCCCCAACGAGAGAGAGCAATACTGATCAATATCCCTCAACGCAGCGACTGATTAGTCGCATACAATCCGAAGTAGTCCCATGGAACAGCACCCCCCCGCATCAAAAGGCACCCGCGACTGGCGCCAGGCTCCGAAAGAGCCTATTGTTATGAGCACCGTAGAAAATCTGCGAGTGCTATATGAGGACAATCACATCGTTGTGGTGAATAAAAGAAATTCGGACATCATTCAGAGCGACATCAGTGGCGATCAAACACTCTGCGATACGGTGAAAACCTATGTAAAGCAGAAATATAATAAACCCGGACTCGCATTCATTGGCACCGTGCACAGGCTAGATCGTCCCGTAAGCGGTATCGTAATCTATGCCCGCACAACGAAGGCATTGAACCGTCTCTCCAATATGTTCAAGTATCGCGAAGTACAAAAAACGTATTGGGCCGTGGTGAAAGGCACCCCTGCTCCTGAGGAGGCCACTGTCATCAATCATTTATGGAAAGATCAAAAACTGAATAAGACCTTTGCCTATTCAGAACCCGGCCCCAACCGAAAGGAATCCGAGTTAAGTTATAAGGTAATAGGAGCCAGCGACAATTATACCTTCGTAGAGGTTTACCCCAAAACAGGAAGGCATCATCAAATTAGGGCTACCCTAGCAAGCCTGAACTGCCCCATCAAAGGTGATATTAAATACGGGGCTAAACGCACCAACGACAATGCCTCCATCCACTTGCATGCGCGAAAGATCGAGTTCATGCACCCCGTGAAGAAAACTCCCATTTGCATTGTTGCACCTCCCCCTGACGATGCTCTTTGGAACGAGTTCCTGAGAGTAACCTTTGAAACCTAGCACTACCTTTCACGGTGCATTGTTGAAAAAGGCATTCAAAATAAGTCCTAACCCTTTTGAAACACCGCAGGGTTTAGTAGATTTGCGCCTGCATATTTTTAGAAACCTTTAAATAATCCGAATGAAAAATACCGGCTTATATTTATTTGCAGCCTTCCTATGCGCAACTGTCATTATTGGTTGTGCAAATTTGAAATCAATGGAAAAGGCTGCCCAGGAAATGGGAATTAAAGCAAATCCCAATCCCTTGGAAGTTCATGGTGATACTGTATCAATTACCATTTCAGGAACATTCCCACCGAAATATTTCCCTAAAAAAGCTAGTATTGAGGCTGTTCCCGTTTTTGTACATGCCGGAAAGGAAACTCGATTCAAATCGGCTTACTATCAGGGTGAACAGGCTGTAGGAAATGGCAGCGTTGTCCCCTTCAAAATTGGCAAGAGCTTTTCGCATACAGACCGAGTTGCTTACACGCCCGAAATGGCAAATGGCAAACTTGAACTGCGCATTCATGGCCGTATGGGAAGTAAAGAATCCGATTTGCCTGTGTTATCCATTGCAGAAGGCATCATTACTACACCCTATCTCCTGAAAAATGACGATAAGTGCGTGTGGAGTAAGGATCAGTATGTCAGAACTCTCAATTATACCAACGACAGCACACAGTTCAATTTTGCCAAGAACTCTTCAGTACTCGAATCTTCTCAGCTGAAAGAAAAGGATGTGATTGGTTTAGGAAACTGGATGAAAAGCGTTGCGAACAACCCAGCTTTGGTCATTAAGAAAATCGAATTCAAAGCGTATGCTTCTCCTGAAGGTGAGATTTTAAGGAACGAAAACCTAGCCAATGAGCGTGCTGAAGCAGGCAAAAAAGCTTTCATGGATATGGCTAAGAAAATGAAACTCATCAATGCGACCGAAAATCTATTCACATTGACTCCTATTGGAGAGGACTGGGAAGGTTTTCGCTCAGCAATGGAGGCTTCAAACATTGATGATCGCAACATTATCATCAACGTTTTGAAGATGACCAACGATCTTCAGAAGCGAGAACAGGAAATTAGAAACATCTCTAAGACATATACAGAAATCGAAAAAGTAATTTTCCCTGACTTGCGCCGTTGCCGCGTCCTTATCAATTACGATTTACAAGGATATAGCGACGAAGAGCTTGTTCAAATAGCTTCGAGCAATCCATCTCAATTGAAGTATGAAGAATTGATGCGCGCAGGTTCATTGGTAGATGACTTGGCTAAGAAGGCTTCCATTTACAAAGCAGCTTGCGCGTTGCCCAATGCCGACTATCGCTCGTTCAACAACTTAGGGTGCGTTTACTACATGCAAAACAAAATGGCGGATGCACAAACCAATTGGAGCAAAGCTTACAGCATGAAGAAATGTGCAGAAACTGCCAACAACATGGGAATTGTAACTCGCGTAAATGGCGATCGCAAAGGCGCTATGACCTACTTCAACGAGGCAGGCGGTGGCTCTGAAACAACATACAACAAGGGTATCGTCGATATCCAGAATGGAAACTACTCAAGTGCCGTGAGCAAAATGGGCACTTTCAAAACCTTCAATTCTGCGCTGGCCAAATTGCTCAATAAGGATGCAACCGCAGCGAAGACCGACATTGATGGCAGCGGCGACACGTCAGCTAAGGCTGATTATCTGCGCGCTATCATTTGCGCTCGCAGCGGCGATGGAACAGGTGTAGGAACTAATCTTCGCAACGCCGTTCAAAAGGATGCCACGCTTGGCGAAAAGGCAAAGAGTGATTTAGAATTCCGCAATCACAAGGATCAGACAAACTTCTAAGACTTTCAATACATTTTAAAAAAGCCGCTCAATTTGGGCGGCTTTTTTTATTCAACTGAAAATCTATACGGAAAAATTGCTTGAAATAGTTGGAATCGCTTCGCCGAGCTATGGAGTAAAAAATTACTTTAGCGCCATGAGTCTTCACGAAGCAAACGGGCTTTCATCAAGCACACTGCTCGGCGCATTGGGCATTGAGTTCACGTACATTGCAACCGGTCATGTTGAGGCGACAATGCCGGTGGACCACCGCACACGACAACCCTACGGTCTGCTGCATGGTGGCGCGAGTGCTGCACTTGCAGAAACCTTGGGCAGTTATGGCTCACACCTTTTAGCACAGGAAAAGGGTGGTATTGCCGTTGGTGTAGAACTCAATATCAATCACGTCAAGTCTAAACGCAGCGGAATAGTCACAGGCATTGCAAAAATTCTTCATCAGGGACGCTCGATACACATATGGAATATCGACATACTGGATGAAGACAAAGAACTCATAGCTTCGAGCAGGCTAACGGTGATGGTGAAAGAGAAGAAAGCATGAATATCGATTCAGCATTAAACAGAAACGAGTTTTTCGCAGTTACCGTTCTCCCGGAGGAATTCAATCCGCATCGCACTCCTATTACTTTTAATTTGACCCATGGTCGATTCATTCATGAGTCGCTATCGATAGAGCTCGAGCTTGCACCATTCGCTGCCTATAATGCAAATACGGCCCAAGCTGAAACTTCGCGCAAAGAACATGCGCAAGCCATTCATGCTGCCTTGAATGCTATTGAAAATGGTAAACTCGAGAAAGTGGTAATTAGCTGCATCAAGCATGCTTCGCGATCCAACCAATCGCTTGATACTATCTTTCAAAAGCTGAAGGATCACTACCCTGACGCATTCGTTTATGCGCTGCATCATCCCGAATACGGCACTTGGATGGGCGCAACACCGGAACTTTTGGTGCATAAGCATGCAACGCGTTTTCGAACAGTAAGTTTAGCAGGGACCCAACTTTATTCGGAAACACAGGAGATAATATGGAATGACAAACTTCGCCGCGAACAATCGCTCGTAACAGATTTCATCCTGGAAACAATCAAGCAATGTGATTGTAGTAACATCACCATGAACGGACCCTACACTGCGCACGCCGGCCCACTCATTCATCTTAAAACTGATATTCATTTTTCAGGCATTGAACAGTCAAGTAAAATCATTGCGCAACTTCAGCCAACCCCGGCAGTGTGCGGCTTACCGCGCAGTGCCGCATTCAACTTTATTCTGAACAACACTTCTCTTCAACGCAGACTTTATGCAGGCCGAATTGGATTGCGATATCGCAACGAAGATGAAATTCACTTCGTCAACCTCCGATGTATGCAGGTGTTTGACGACCATTTCGAATTGCATGTCGGTGGCGGAATTGTTTCAGGTTCCAATGCGGATGACGAGTGGATGGAAACAGAAATGAAGGCTGATGTGTTGCGCAACTTGATTAATTAAAAAAGCCCCGCATTGTTGCGAGGCCTTTTCAATTTTATTCTTCGTATTACTTGACGATTATTGTAACACCGCCTAGACCGGGCACTTCCAAACGATACATTCCTGATGACCACTTGGAAAAATCCAATTGCTGACGACCGGTTGCAGTCGCATCGGTATGCATCAACTCACCGGTTGCATTGAATACGCGCACTCCTCGGAATCCATTCGGAATAGTGAAGTTCACCATTGCGCTGGTAGGGTTCGGATATACCTTCATCAGGTTTAGTGTGGATTCCTCCACATTTTCGACTATTACACTTAGTTCGTTGCTTACAGAGCTGCAACCGTATTCATTGGTTGTGACAACCAAATAATTACCCCCAACCATTGGGACGAGTTCTTGAAAATTGTAATCCATTGAAACATTATCCAAATGCCAATCCCATGATACGCCATCAGGAGCAACAAGGACACCATTGTTATTTTCCAGTAGGCTTCCGGGGACAGGCCAAACCTCGACATTCAGTGTGTCATATTCACTACAAAATGGATTCGTGCGATTAAGCACGATGCTGTAATTGCCGGAAGCATCGGCCGGAAATTCGTACATGACCTCATTACCCACTTGGACGCCTTCGACAGACCAAGCGTACGACTCCGTGTAATCTAACTCCGGAAAAATATTGAGCAGGACAGACTGTCCTTCACACGTTCCATTGACCCCATTGGGATCCGGAATTAAAGAACAGTCGAAAATGGTGTGTGCATATGTATTCGTAATCACCGGATCATTGTCATCAAAGTAGATCGCTGCTGAATTATTGATCACATCCAACGGTTGAAGCGAATCAAATGAACGTATGCGATACACCACCCATCCGTGCGAATTAGGTTCATCGTGCACGCTATCGGGCAAAAGAATGTTATCGAATACGAACTGAACCATACCATCGGGATTTACCACTGTGCTATACGAATGCGATGCAGCCACAGGCGTAAATGAGTTTAGGTCGAGATGCGCAATATCAATCTGATCTTCAATGCGCACATCGAAGGCGGGCGCATTTCCTGTGTTTTGAAAACGAATTCGGTA
>JAURKF010000082.1 GCA_030831885.1 Flavobacteriales bacterium | reverse complement strand
TATAACCCGACAGAATCTGGCGGTGCGGGGCTAGATCAGATATCCTACGGATTGATCATGCAAGTGCTCGAGCGCTGCGACAGCGGATTGCGCTCAACTGCCTCCGTACAGAGTTCGTTGGTCATGTATCCGATTTATAAATATGGTTCGGAAGAACAACGTATGAAGTATCTGCCTAAGCTCGCAACAGGTGAGTGGATGGGTTGTTTTGGTCTTACCGAACCGGATTATGGAAGTAACCCGGGAGGTATGATTACCAACTTCAAGGACATGGGCGATCATTACCTGCTAAATGGAGCTAAGATGTGGATTAGCAATGCTCCGTTTGCTCAGATAGCCGTTGTATGGGCGAAGAATGAAGCCGGACGCATTCATGGACTTATAGTAGAGCGCGGCATGGAAGGCTTTACAACTCCTACCATGCATGGCAAGTGGAGCTTGCGCGCCAGTGATACCGGCGAATTGATTTTCGACAACGTAAAAGTTCCAAAGGAGAACCTTCTTCCAAATAAATCAGGATTGGGTGCGCCGCTGGGTTGTCTTGATTCTGCGCGCTACGGCATTGCCTGGGGTGCAATAGGCGTGGCACTCGATTGCTATGACGTGGCATTGCGCTACTCAAAAGAGCGTATTCAGTTCGGAAAGCCTATTGGCGCTTTCCAATTGCAACAGAAAAAGCTAGCTGAAATGATTACGGAAATCACCAAGGCTCAATTGCTCACCTACCGTTTGGGGCAGCTGCGCAATGAAGGCCGCGCAACTTCCGCTCAAATCAGTATGGCCAAGCGAAACAACATCGCAATGGCGAAAGAAATCGTGAGTGAATCACGTCAGATACTTGGTGGTATGGGT
The DNA here is from genome assembly GCA_030831885.1 of Flavobacteriales bacterium. Next base: position 2,157 of record JAURKF010000082.1, on the reverse strand, counting down.
ATTACCAATGAATATCCGGTGATGCGACATATGATGAATCTGGAATCCGTAATTACCTATGAAGGCACCCACGACATTCATCTGCTCATAACAGGAATGGATGTAACCGGTTTTGATGCTTTCAAGTAGTGTGTTTAATTCACAGTGCATTGGTAATTTATTTTATCGGCTCGGATGAAAGATTGAATTCTTGCCTTACATTTACCAAAACTCAATTCTTATGAAGAAAATTTACTCGGCTATTCTTGTATTAACTGTTCTTTCGGTTTCACAGGCTTTCGCAACTACCCATGTTGTTACTCAGAGTTCATTTACCTTCAGCCCAAATGCCCTCAATGTAGTAGTTGGCGACATAATCCAGTTTCAGTGGACAGGCGGTTCGCACACAACAACCTCTGTGTCGGTTCCTGCCGGTGCGGCATCTTGGGATGCGCCACTTACCTCGGCTTCGCCTACGTTCGAATATACCGTAACTGTTGAAGGGGCCTATGCCTATGTGTGCACGCCCCACGTGGGTATGGGAATGGCAGGCGGCTTTTTAGCAACTGCTGCAGTGTCGGTTCCGAATCTTTCAAGCGAAGTAGAAATGAATGCCAGTGTAATGGATGGCGGTCAATTGCGAGTAAAACTGACCGGAGCTTCATGCGGATTTGCTACCATAGGTCTTTTGGACATTATGGGAAGAAATGTAGCCATGATGCATCAGGGTGGTATTAGCAGTGACGATTTTACGCTGCGTCACGATGTTTCTGGGTTGCAGCGAGGTATTTACTTCGTGCGATTGCAGGTGGGTTCGTTTGTCACCACTCGAAAAGTGCTTATCCAATAACCTTTGTTTTATATCCAAGAAATCCCGCCCGGAAAGGCGGGATTTTTTTGACCTTTTGTTGCACAATTCAATGTGTAAAACGCATTTGAATTGGCCTTCAGGATTGATCGCATCGCACGCATTTTCGTATTCGGACTGAAGAATATGAAACAACTCCTACAAAAACTGCAAGGCGATCGTACCATTTGGATGGTAACATTGTTTCTATCGCTCATTTCAATCCTCGCGGTTTACAGCGCAATTTCAACCCTAGCCTATAAGGCCGAAGGGAATAGTCTGAAGTTTTTAATGAAACATACAGGAATGATTGTGCTTGGCTTTATCATCATGTACATAGTACATCGAATGGCTTTCCGTTATTTCTCTCGTTTATCGAAAATACTTGTGCTTGTTGCGGCAGGATTGCTAGCCTATGCGCTATTGTTTGGTCACAATCTGAATGATGCCAATAGATGGATTGTCATCCCATTTACCCCACTCACTTTTCAGCCTAGTGATTTTGCCAAAATTGCACTCATTATTTATGTAGGAAGAACATTGGCCGTTAAGCGTGAGCTTCTGCATGATTTCAAAGAGGGTGTTGTTCCAGTGATTGCTCCTGTAGCATTGATATGCGGACTTATTCTGCCCGCCAATTTTTCGACGGCAGCCATGCTTGCCAGTATTTGTTTTTTAATGATGTTTCTGGGTGGAGTGCCTTTCCGACATATGAGTAAGTTGGTTGCTGTGGGAGTGGGTTGTGTTTTTTTAATTGTGGTCATTGGAGAAACCACCGGATTTCCCGGACGCTATGCGACGTGGAAGAATCGTATCGTAAGTGCTATGGACGAAAACAGTGAAGGGAATTATCAAACTGACCTCGCCAAGTATGCGATACACGAAGGTGGTATCATACCCAAAGGACCCGGTACAGGAAGCTCACGCAATTTCTTGCCTCACCCTTATTCCGATATGATTTATCCTTTCATCATTGAAGAATATGGTTCCATTTTCGGCGGAATAACCCTTGTATTGTTATACTTGATTTTATTGTTCAGGACCATCAAGCTTTCCATTAACAATCCGAAGATGGGGGCACAGCTTACGGCGCTGGGTTTGGCCTTCATGCTGGTCATACAGGCTTTCATTAATATGGCAGTAGCGGTGAGCTTATTTCCAACTACGGGTCAACCTTTACCTCTGGTGAGCATGGGAGGAACAAGCACTCTGTTTACTTGCCTTGCATTGGGAATTATCCTGAGTATTTGCCGCAGCAAGGATGAAACAGAGGAAGATCTGAGTCTAACTCAAACCAAGTTCATGGAACCCTCGATGTCCAACTAACAGTG
>JAURKF010000081.1 GCA_030831885.1 Flavobacteriales bacterium | reverse complement strand
TGCGCCAAGTCGAAATCGACTTCCTGATGAGAATATCGATCCGCAATTACACTGCTTGCATGCTCATTACTGCGCAAAGTCGCCTGCAGTTCATAAACCACCATTCGCTGGCTGAGCAACCATGACGACCTATCATTGATATCGCTTCCATCAAAAACAATCAAAGCATAATTGCCGCTTAATATGGGCTGACTGATATCGGTTGGGTAGTTGAATCGGTAGTGAATGTAATTGTACAGTGTACCGAAACTGTTTTCGATAGTTGAAATTTGATCAGTCGCAAAACCACGGATATATTGACTCGGCTCAATATCGGACGGAATCCAGTCGTGCGAACAATGAATGATTCCATATCGCAACGATTCATACTCATCCGAAAAAACATCGAAGTGAATTTCCAATTGCTCACCGCTTCCCAACGCCATCAATGGATAACCAAGTGGGTTACCGGAAGGAAAGCATCGAATAGTATGCACATCGTCGCGATAGCATTTGTTAGCAATGGCATCTCCCGCCATGCAGTGAACACTAATGACAACCAACACCAGTAGTAAACGAAAATGCATGGCTCGAATTTCGGGCATAACGTAACTTGAAACTATACCCCACTCAAATTATTTCGCTGCAACGCCAGCGACTATCGATTAGTTAAAAACAACGCCATTCGTGCCAATACCGGCCGTGTACGTTTTCAGCAAGGTACCGCTCATGCTATAAACATAAACCTGCGATGGATTGGTGAAATCGGAAACTGAGGCACACCATATTTCGCCCGTTGAAGGGTGAACGCACAATCCGGAGCGCGCTGCAGAAATCAACTGAAATCCCGCCAAATCGCCATTTATCATATCGAATTTGAATATGCCTTCATTCTCGTAATAGAGCACCGTTCCATCGGGCGATACTTCAAGCTGCTTTGGATGCTGGCCAAGTGTTCCAATCTGCGCACTGCTTAATACGTTGTGCGTTGCTGCATCTATACGATAGAGATACGCGGCCGAATGGCCTGAAATATTCCAATTTATATCGTAGTAGGTCTCGCCTGAACACAATACCCAAACATTGCCGAGTGCATCAGCAACAATATCGGTTGGCCGATGCCCCACTTCTACAACATCAATCACATCATTTGTCTGAGTGCTTACTATGGAAATCGTACTATCCAATCCAAACCCGCCCTCATTGCAAACCCACACTTCATCAACTATTGAAAGCAATTGATTAGGGCCCGTGCCCACCGCTATGGAATTGGTGACTTCCAGTGTTTGGGTATTTAGAACTTCCAATGTTCCGGAAAACGAACCATTGCTTACATAAGCTTTATTGTTACCTGCACTTATCACATACCGAGGGTACGAAAAACCGGCTATAGTACCTACATTCTCCATGGTCTTCAAGTCCACAACTTCCACCTTCTGCGAGTTGTTGAGAACTGCGAAACCTCGATCGCCTATAACAGTAAAGCTCTGAAGCACATCGCCCAACTCAACATTATTTGCCGCGTAATACGCGTCGTTGGTTACAGTCCCGCTCGGCGAAACATGCGTTATGGAAGCATTGTTTTGAAGGAAAGATCCTTCATTGATTACGTATGCACCCGTCGCATAATCTTCTGCCACAGGTGTTTGATCATCCGGCGTTTCATCTTCCTTTTTGCACGCGGTAAACAAGAGCGCACTAACGCACACCCATGCGATCCAATAAAATTTTGTCTTCATTGTATTGATTTTTCTTCTTTTGATTCAAGGTAATTCCAACCGACACGCGATACACGCGTCCGGGCATGGCATAGGCACGCAAGGTTTCGTAAGCCACATTGAACACGTTATCGACACCTACCGAGATATCGAAACTATACTCATTCCTCTTCCACGTAGACTGATACCACACATTGCAAAGGCCATATGCAGCAAGCGCTCGGTGAGGTGTATTGGCCTCGTCGGTGAATCGCTCACTCACCAAACGATAACCAACCGAGGCAGAATGTTGTCCGCGCTGAATGCTTGCGCCTTGGTAACCTATCAGTCGCGGAGAATAGATCATACGCCGTTGTTCTTGCAAGGAAAGAGAGTCTCTCCAAAACACATCGTTCAGGGTCCAGCGCGTTTCAAATCGATAGCGGGTGCGATCATTTCGCGTCAACTTTTCACACAGCACATACATCTCTGCACCCTGAGTTTGCGCCTTACGGAAATTGACCGGAGTCCAGACATTTCCTTCCGATGGCACCCATTGAATCCAGTCATTAACACGCGAATAGAAAACCGTTGGCTCCATGCGCCATTGGGTTCGTTTGTCTTTACCTAAAAAGACAACCATCCCGGCACGACCGTGATATCCTAGCTCGGGCTTCAAATTCGGATTACCTCCCGGCGACCAAAACAACTCGTTCATGTCGGGGAGTCTATAACGACGCGCCACGTTGACGAAAGGAGCTAGCGACCAACTTCGGTAAGAAACCAGATAGTAGCGATATCCAAATGAAGAGGACCATCCATTGCTTCCAAAACGCTCCTCCCACGAAGCATTTCCCTCCAAATCGTGCTTGCGTTTTAAATAGCGCACATGCAATGAATACTGAACCCACGGCTTGTTGACTCGGCCATCCGTATAATTTGAATTCATGACGTTCACAACAGCTTGACTAGTCGAAACTTTAACAAAGAAATCATCGAACGGCTTCCAATTTAACCAACCACTGGCCCACAGCATCTGCGAGCGAATATCGGAGTCGATGTCCACAGACTCATCTACGTAATGCAATTTCTCGTAAGTATGAGCCACTTGTATTCCTGTCTGCAAACGAGGCTTCCACCAGTTGTATTCGCACATCGAACGCAGCGTTGCATCATCTTGCATGGCCGATCCTTGAGCGTGCGCGCCCATTACAGCAGGCAGTTCCATTGATTTGGTTTGCCACCAGCTTCGCAACGTGATTGAATGATTTTTGTGGCTATAAGTGAAATCGGCCTGAGCTCCAGTGTATTCACCTCGCTGATGTTCCTGCCAGAGAACAGGCTTATCGATTCGATACGTATCGGTATACTGATACCGGTTATTGAATTGCTGTCGGAAGGCGCGCACTTGAGATGCGAAGTGTCGACTTTCGTGCGATTTCTTCAACTTCGATTCAGCACCCACCATCCAATTATTCAACGAATTGTATGCTGTAAAAGCATGCGTCGTTGTTTCATCGATCTGAACACTGCCCAAATTAATAGTCGCCCCCATTCCCTGTTGCGTGTTAACGGCTAGGTTAGGCGCTTCTCTCAAATACACGGAATCAAAAAAGAACATGGGCAACATCGACATATCGCAGGTACCCAACGTCACAGAGTTGATGGGCATGCCATACCAGGTCAGCAACGTATGATCGGAGGACAACCCATGGAATCGCAATGAGCCCGCCGCACCGGGAGCTCCGGCTGTGAGTTGATGAGCCATTCCATTCGCATCCAGAAAAGAGCCCAAATCACTTCCTATCCACTGCTTTCTTTTTAAGGGAGAAACTGCGTTGAAAGGTCCCCAGCCATCTGTTGCACGCGCAACGATCACCACATCATTCAATTGGTGATTGCCTGAAATGGTGTCGTTTTGTTGTGCAAGCGCGCACCAAGACCACACGATTCCTGCTATGAGGACAAAGAGTTTTTTCATCATCGCCGTGCCTTTTCCCGGGCACCTGCATCGGCTAAGCCGATACGGGCATGCTATGGGCAGGTCTTCTGACTTGCATCCCCCTCGCTTGCCTTCCCGATTCCAAGTGAAT
>JAURKF010000080.1 GCA_030831885.1 Flavobacteriales bacterium | reverse complement strand
TGCGGGTCCTTAGCAACGTAGCTGCTTTGCGTTTATCGCTTTCTTCCAACGAAGAAAGCAAGTCATTTCGCTCCATGAAATCACGATTTTGCTCTTCGACGTCAACGATGGAAGGCTCGTGTACGCTGATGACCGTCTCATTGCGGCCATTGCTCTCTATCTCAAACATACCATTGCAGAGAAAATGTACACTGATAACCTCACATTGGTTCTCATTCAGAAACCTAAGAAGGTCTTCTTTCTGAACGAGGCCTGAAGAGGTCGTTTCGTGAAAGACGCCGTCGCAAGTCCAGTAAACCGACAATTCATGAATCTGTTTAATCTCCGTAATTTTCAAAAAATCCACGAAGGGTATGTCAATATTGAGGAAGCTTTTTACCAAGGTGTGTCGGTCGAGGAGTTGTTTGTTGAATGTAGTAGCAAGAAAACACCCCTTTTCCTATTGTTCGCTTCAAATTTAAACGAATATCATTACACACAGCAAAAAGGAGCAATTAAATAACATTGGCTGTCGATAGCCTTTTTTGGATTGTGATTATAGATCTGTAGGCTCATTTTTGTGGTACTATCGGACCAACTATAATGGCTGCAAGAGAAAAGCAAACAGAAAACAAATTACTCCTTGTCGTCCTCTGCGCGCTCTTCCCATTGCGATCAAGGCGAGATAAAATTCCACGCGATGAACACAAATAGCCGGAGGCAAACAAACACAAAGAATCGTTGACTAAATAGCGCAGTAAAATGCAACAACACGCCATCAACTACTACCTCATACCGGGCATGGGAGCCGACAACCGATTGTTCAGGCATTTCCACCTGCCCAATGGCCAAGTGCACCATCTCGACTGGATCCATCACCGTGAGAGTCGAACGCTGGCCGAATATGCCGCGCTCATGGCCGAACGCATCACAACCCAAAACAACATCGTCATAGGTTCATCCATGGGAGGAATGGTTACGGTGGAAATCAGTAAAATCATTCGACCACTGGGGGTCGCCTTGGTTTCTGCGCCCTCAGGCAGACATGAATTCCCTCGGGTATTGAAAAACCTAAGCGCACTTCGGCTTCACAAGGCCCTTTCACCTAAGCACGTGATGCGTATTTCAAAGCTCGCCGACTTATTCATGGGGTTCAAGACAGAAGACCAGCGCGCCATGTTCTACGATATGCTGCGCGGAAACGGGGCCGACTTCCTGCATTTCTCCGTGGGTGCCGTGTTGGATTGGAAAAATACCGAACCACCCGAAGTTCCATTTATTCAGATTATTGGAACCCAAGATCGCCTATTTAAACAAAAGAAAATACCAAGTGCCATCATGATAGAAGGCAGCGGACATTTCACCGCATTTGAAAAAGGGAAAGAAGTGTCACAGATAATTACCGAATGGGCTGATCAGTTGAGGCAGAAGTAATCCTACAATACATTTGACCTATCATGAAAAGTATTGGAATCGCTTGTATTCTTCTTTTTCCATTCACATGCGGCTGGTCTCAGCATATCGACCTCAACAGCAAACACGCTCCGGCCAACCGCTCATCGATTGCTGTAGAAAAAATCGCCGACGATAGTCTTTCAACGTCCTTTCTAATTTGGATAGAAGAAGGAGTTAAACGGCATTTTCACACCTCGCACACCGAACATGTAACCGTGTTGGAAGGCACAGGCGAAATGGAACTTAATGACTCGCTGTTTATCGTTAAACCAGGCGACTTTTTGCTTATTCCGAAAGGAACACCTCACGCAGTAAAGGCCCTATCTCCCATGAAGGTGCTTTCTATTCAAACTCCCCGTTGGACAACAGAAGACCGGGTTTTTCTGCCCGTAATGCGCAGGAATTGAGTCAACCTTCAACTGCTGCATTCGAACCATCCGAGTTCAAACTTGTTACTACAACGTGATTACGATTATCAAAGGAACCAATCGAAAAGAGAGCACTACTTCCCGCGTAGCATCGGCGTTGCAGACTCTAATAGAAAATCGCGGATTGGAAGCGTGCATCCTCGATCTTGCAGATTTGCCCGCAAACTTCTTTCAGCCCACTATGTATGACGTGCGCTCCAAGGAATTTCTCAATTTCATTGATGGGCCAATTGCCCATTCCAATCGTTTTATCTTCGTCATCCCCGAATACAACGGGTCCTATCCGGGTGTGCTTAAACTCTTCCTTGATGCACTGCCTGTGGAATTATTGCGAGGTAAACACTCAAGCATTATTGGATTGGCCGACGGACACGCCGGCAATATTCGCGGACAAGAGCATCTGACAGGCGTATTGCATCATTTGAAAATGCATGTGCACTATCACAAACCCAAACTATCAGGCATCACAAAAGCGTTCGACGCAGAAGGAAACTTGGTGAACGAAGCGTACAGAAAGCTGCTTCAGGAACACGTTGAGGTAGTGAGTAGTGACCAGTGACTAGTCACTAGTCACTAGTCACTGGTCACTTGTCATTTGTCACTAGTCATTACTAAATTGCCTATCCAAGAAACGGATACCTATAATCTACCGGCGGCACGAACGTCTCTTTGATAGTTCTCGGAGAAACCCATCGCAGTAAGTTCAGATAACTACCCGCTTTGTCGTTGGTACCACTGGCGCGAGCACCACCGAAAGGCTGCTGACCTACTACGGCCCCTGTAGGCTTGTCGTTGATGTACAAATTTCCACATGCGCCTTCCAGTACACGCGTAGCCTGATCAATCGCATAACGATCGTGAGAAAGGATTGCGCCTGTTAGCGCATATTCGCTCGTTTCATTGATGAGATGCAAGGTCTCAGCCCACTGTGAGTCATCGTAAACATAGATGGTCAGGACTG
>JAURKF010000079.1 GCA_030831885.1 Flavobacteriales bacterium | reverse complement strand
TGCGCCGCAAAAGACCGTGATGCTTTTCATGAGCGCAAGATAGGCTGCAATTAGTTTTTGATGATGCGAATCGTTGAGCTGTTGGAAAGGCGCGCAAAGTAGATTCCGGGCGCCCAATGCGAAGTCGTTATCGTACGTTCATTGTTGATGCTGCCCATCGTTTTGCCTGTGATATCGACGATGATGGCGTTCACCGGTTTATTGAAGTACACTATTTCCTGTGCAGGATTTGGGTACGCTGTTACATCCGAAGTTGTATTTTCCAACACGTTGATGGTTCCCTGGTTGTTCGATGCATCGGGTGTGGAAACAATGAACAGAACCCATTCTTCCGAACCATCGGTTAGTCTTCCCAATGAAGTATCAGGTGCGATGTAATTCCACTGAATTTCGTCGGCGAGTGTGTAGCCATCAGGACCCGCAAGGCTCAGGTATTCGCCATTATTGGACAAACGGAAGTCTGCATGTCGCACGCCTTGTTCCACATCTGCATCTGCCCAAAAGAGCAGCCAGCCTTGGGCAGGCACTGTAACGCTATCCGGGAACGAAGATGGTATTACCCATTTATTGCGCACTTCAGGGTCATCGCTGAGGTAGTATCCACCCAGGTTAATAGGAGAATTAGTTGGGTTGTATATTTCAATCCAGTCCTCAAGTTCCCCCACGTTGTCGGTAATGCCGGTTTGATTGGCGGCGAGAAGTTCATTAAGGACAATATTCTCGGGCTGTATTATGAAAAGTTGATTGGATACGGTCGGTGTGGGTGTATTGAAAAGTATGCTGTTTGAGGCGCCGTCGTTTGCTCTTCCATAGCTGCTGTTGGCGTTGATCTCCGGGTAGTTGTAGGTGTCGATGATATCAACGCCGTCGGGACCGATTAGTTGAATAGTTGCCCCACTAACAGGAAGCTCTAAGGGTGCGTGATTTACATCGTCGGCAATGTCATTGTCACACCAAATGAGCAGAAAACCTCCGGGCGGAATAACTGTGCGTGCCGGACGACTAGAGGGAATAGCCCAGGGCGCACCTCCATTGATACTAATGCTGTAGTTTGCTGCATTAACTTGAAAGTTGTTGGGGTTGTAGATTTCAAACCAGGGTTCAAATTCACCCTCTAGATCGTCGTAGGTGGAGATATTCTGTGTTTGAACTTCGTTGATGAAGAGTAGGTCATTGGCTTGGTACTCGGCATTGTTATCATCGAAAGTAACATTGTTGAAGTACTGCCATTGTGGGCATCCGTCGCATGAGCGACCCCAGCTCACATCGGGAGCCATTTCAGGGTAGGAAATGCTGTCAATCACGGTGATGCCATCGGGGGCGGTGAGCAGAAAGGTTTCTCCTTCGCTGTTGAGAACGAAACCTGCGTTATGATCTGCTCCCTGAGAGTTGTTGTTGTTGAAATCATCGTCAATCCAAAGAACGATGAAGTTGTTAGGAAGAATGGTTGTAACTCCGGCATCGATTGCAGGAATTTGCCATTTGGTAAGCGTGTCCGGATCATCGCTGATGTAATATCCTGCAAGATTGGTAATTGGGCTTCCGGAAGGATTGTAGATTTCGACCCAGTCATCATACTCAAAAAAGTCATCCATCACCATCGTTTGGTTATTGGTAAGAATTTCGTTGATGCGGAGGTTGAGGTTTTGGGCATGTAAGCAAGTTACCCAAATCCAAGCCGTCGAAAGCAGTGCTAGTATTCTTTTCATAATTGTAAAGTCAAAGTTAAGGTGTGTGGTTTTTGATTTTCTTATTTCTTGTTATTCTTTCTAGTGATCGCTTTTTTAGTTGAATTATTCCTATTTGATTGTATCAATGGATATGTATGGAATATATATTCTAAGTGAGGGGTGTTCATTTGAACTCGGATGTTGGTTCTACAGCCCACGATTTTAATCTTGGGAATGGGAGATGGGGGCGTTTTGTATTCCCACCGCTGAAGCGGTGGGCTGCATCTGAAGCGGTGGGCTGCAGCTGGCGCGGCAGACTTTTGCGGAATTGGCTGGCTATTGCATACTGGATAGGCCAAAAACAATAGCCCCCTTTTTTAACCGTGGGAACGATGCGAGCATGATGTTAATGGGATGGAGACACGTGTGATGTTGAAGATGCGAAAATGTTGTTGCATTGATATCATCCGAAGCGTGAGGTTGTCAAGGTTTTTAGGAGAGGAATTAAACTTTAAACAAATAATCAAATGGCACATTCATTTACAAAACTTTGGGTTCATGCGGTTTGGTCAACTAAAAACAGGCAGCCCTTCATTGATCACGAGATTGAAGCAAGAATTCACCGTGTAATTGCCGATGAGTTTTCAGCTGCTAAATGCAATCTTCGAATTATTAATGGTATGCCGGATCATGTGCATTGTTTGATTCAAATGGACGGGACACATTCGCCAAGTTCCATTATTAGACAAGTTAAAGGTGGTAGCTCACACATCATCAATCAAAGTAATTGGATAGGGGTGAAATTTGCCTGGCAGACGGGATATTCAGCCTTTTCGGTGAGTGAGTCGAGGTATTGGCAAGTATTTAATTACATTAAAAATCAGAAGGCACACCATGGTGTAAAGACCTATCATCATGAGATTGTTTCTCTGCTTAAGGCCCACAAAATCGAGACGAACTTGGAAGAGGTGGTCGAATAGCCCACGATTTTAATCGTGGGAATGGGAGATGCGGGCGTTTTGTATTCCCACCGCTGAAGCGGTGGGCTATATCTGAGGCAGAGGGCTAAATCTGAAGCGATGGGCTATAGCTGGAGCGGCAGACTATTGCTGAACTGGCGGGCTATTCCGGAATAGATGGGCCAAAACGAAAAGCCCACGATTTTAATCGTGGGTATTCAGTGTTGCTATTATCGCCTCACGATTTTAATTGTGGGAATGAATGGCCGACAAATCGTGGGAACCTCGCGGAAAATTAAGGCAAACAGACTCGTATTATCGTAGCGGTATTGTAAGTAGGTTACAATCTACCCATGTCTTTTCGCTGACGATACGGTTGATGATAAAACGCATCAGCGGTTTCCTGTGAACCGGTTTAATCGCTACCTTTCAGCCATGCCCGAACGCGCTATTATGCATATGGACTTAGACACGTTTTTCGTGTCAGTAGAGCGCTTGCTCGATAGTCGGCTCAATGACAGGCCAGTGCTTATCGGTGGCACGAGCGATCGCGGCGTGGTCGCATCATGCAGTTATGAAGCACGTAAGTTTGGCGTGCACAGCGCTATGCCTATGAAGCTGGCTAAGCAGCTATGCCCGGAGGCTGTGGTGATACGCGGCAACTCTGCCAACTACATGAAGTATTCCGACATGGTGAGTGAAATAGTGCGCGAGGCTGTGCCGGTGTTTGAAAAGACATCGGTCGATGAGTTCTACTGCGACCTCTCAGGCATGGATAAATTTTTCGGTTGCTATCAATACGGCACCGAGTTGCGCGAGCGCGTGATTCGCGAAACAGGGCTGCCGATTTCGTTTGGTCTTTCAGAAAATAAGACCGTTTCGAAAGTGGCTACCGGCGAGGCGAAGCCCAACAATCAGCGACGCATTTTACTGGGCGATGAGAAGCCATTTCTCGCACCACTGTCGATACAGAAAATACCGATGGTGGGCGATAAGACCTACCAAACTCTTCGCAACATGGGCGTGAGCCGCATTCAAACAGTGCAGGAGATGCCTGTTGAGTTGATGGAAAACGCTTTTGGCGACAATGGTGTAATGATATGGCGCAAGGCGAATGGTATCGATCCGTCGCCCGTTGTTCCCTACCAGGAAAGAAAGTCAATTTCGACCGAACGTACATTCGATCGCGATACTATAGATGTGGAGAAGCTGCGCGGCATCTTGCTGGCGATGGCCGAAAACCTGGCGTTTCAGTTGCGCCGCGGCGATAAGCTCACCTCGTGCATTACCATCAAGATTCGCTATTCCGATTTTCAGACGCATACACAGCAATGTCGCATACCATTTACTTCTGCCGATCATCTCATCGTACCTCGTGTATTGGAGTTGTTCGATAAGATTTACAATCGACGTATGCTTGTGCGCCTCATCGGGGTGAAGTTCAGTCACCTGGTGGGCGGCGGTTATCAAATTAATTTGTTTGACGATACTGAGGAACGCATTAATCTCTACCAAGCCATGGATAAGATGCGTGAAAAGTATGGCGATCGTGCTGTTGTTAGTGCGGCAGGTATGATGGCTAAGTCCATCGGTCGTTGGAATCCGTTCAATGGTGAAGCACCGCCGCTGTTGGCCAATCGCCGACAATAAAGTCCTACTGCCGTGCTGAACAATCACTCGTATTACTCTCTGCGCTACGGTACGCTGGAACCTTCGGCTGTACTGGATATTGCTGAAGACCTTGGCTATACTACACTCCCACTAACCGATATCAATTGCACAGCAGGTATTATCGAGTTCGCCCGATTGGCGCTGAAGAAGGGAATGAGGCCTGTCGCGGGAATTGATTTCCGCAATGGTGTGAGACAGTGCTTTGTGGCACTGGCAAAAAACAACGATGGATTTGCAGCCGTCAACGAATACCTTTCTTCGCATTTGCATGCAGGCGAACCAATCCCGGTGCGTCCGCCTGCATGGAAAAACGCATTCGTAGTGTATCCGCTTACCCATTTTCTCCAGGGAATAATTGCAGCTCATGAACTGCGCGACAACGAATTCATCGGCGTGAGCCTGCGAGATGTAGGCAAACTCCGTTTTTCAAAGGTGAAAGTGCCACAGGAGAGGCTTGTATATATGCATCCTGCCACCTTCTCGACGAAGCGCGATTTCAATGCGCACCGACTATTGCGCGCTATCGATAATAACACGTTGCTTAGCAAATTATCCGGTGATGAACAAGCTAATGCGGATGATCAATTGTATGCAGAAGCTCACGTGCGCGAAGTACTCGATGAGTTTCAGGAAGCCTTCAGCCGTTCGCAACAATTGCTGGATGCGTGTGCGATTGATTTCGGATTCAAAAGCGATACACACAAGAATCTCTTGAATTATGGTTCAAGTGCCGAAGAGGACGAGGCGTTATTGTTGTCGCTGTGCAGGGAAGGTTTGGCGTATCGCTATCCGGATGCTGGGCCGGTGGTGATGCAGCGTCTCGAGAAGGAATTGCATTTGATTCGCGAGAAGAAATTCGTTTCCTACTTTCTCATCAATTGGGATATTGTCAACTATGCGCGCAGCAAGGATTATTACTACGTGGGGCGAGGGAGCGGTGCCAACAGTATTGTTGCCTATTTGCTGCGCATAACCGACGTAGACCCGCTCGAACTTGATCTGTATTTCGAGCGATTTATCAATTTGTTTCGGCAATCGCCACCCGATTTTGATATCGATTTTTCTTGGAAGGAACGAGAAGACATCACGCGATACATTTTCGAAAAGTTTCGCAATGCCACGTTGCATGTAGCATTCAATACGTTTCAGTATTCGGCGGTGGTGCGTGAGTTGGGAAAAGTGTTTGGCTTGCCCAAGAGCGACATCGATATGCTAAGCGATGGGAAGTTTAATTACGAAGAGCTCGATGCCATGCATCAGCAGGTGTTGCGCTATGCGTCCTATTTAAAGGACTTTCCTAATTACATCAGTATTCACTCAGCCGGTATTCTTATTACCGAACAGCCCATTTACTATTACGGTGCTACATTTTTACCTCCAAAGGGTTTTCCAACTGCGATGTTTGATATGCACCAGGCGGAAGATATCGGTATTAATAAGCTTGACATTTTATCGCAACGCGGGTTAGGAAAAATCAAGGATACGCTTTCCATTGTGCGCTATAATCAGCCGGACCGAGCGGATATCGATATACACGACATCAAGCGATTTAAGCATGATGAGCAATGCAACGACATGTTGCGCAGGGGCGAAGCGCTGGGGTGTTTCTATGTAGAGTCGCCGGCGATGCGCATGTTGCTTACCAAACTGCAAACGCATAATTACATTGGGTTGGTCGCTGCGAGTTCAGTCATACGACCTGGTGTTTCTTCATCGGGTATGATGCGGGCTTACATTATCCGTGAGCGCATACCCGAACGCAGAAGGGAGGCCCCCGAACCTTTGATGCAATTGATGCCCGAAACACACGGTGTGATGGTTTATCAAGAGGATGTCATTAAAGTGGCACACGAATTTGCAGGTCTCACACTAGCGGAGGCTGATGTGTTGCGTCGAGGGATGAGCGGCAAGTTTCGTGGACGCGATGAGTTTGAACATGCGCGGAATCGCTTTCTAAAGGGTGCTCTCGAGCGAGGGCACAACGAAACCTTGGTGCGCGATGTATGGCGGCAGGTAGAAAGTTTTGCGGGATATGCATTTGCGAAAGGACATAGCGCGAGCTATGCGGTAGAGAGCTATCAGTGTCTTTTTTTGAAAGCTTATTTTCCATTGGAGTACATGACTGCGACCATCAACAATTTTGGTGGTTTTTTCAAAACGGAGATTTATGTTCATGAAGCGCGAATGCACGGAGCGAGCATTGAAGCGCCGTGTGTCAATGCCTCGGGCGATGAAGCCGTCATTCGTGGAGTATTAATCACACTGGGCTTACAGATGATTAAAGGGCTGGAAATTGGAGTGCGTGAATCTATTGCTCATGCGCGCATGAATGGTGAGTTTTACTCACTAGATGATTTTCTGGATCGTGTTGCAATTGGTTTGGAGCAGGCAGTGCTGCTAGCGAGAGCAGGAGCACTTCGTTTCACGGGCATGGGCAAAAAGGAGCTGCTCTGGCAATTGCATTTTAAATTGGGCAATGGAACGAATGAGCAATCGGAGCAGTTGCTTTTCACCACACGACGAGCTGATGCAAAACTGCCGCAACTAGAGCATCACTGGCTTGAAGATGCCTATGATGAATTGGAGCTCTTGGGTTTTCCGCTGTGCAATCCGTTCGAGTTGATTGATCGGACACACTTGTCCGAGCATCGTTTTTCTGCCGCGAATGAATTGCCTGATTGTGTTCACAAGGAAATTCACATCATAGGATACAAGGTAGCATTGAAACCAACCGGCACGAGCAAAGGTGAGGGAATGTTTTTCGGTACTTTTCTCGATGAACAGGGACACTTTATAGACACCGTTCACTTTCCTCCTGTAGCCAGAGCATATCCGGCAGCAGGCTGGGGGCTTTTTCATATTCACGGTAAGGTAACCGAGGAGTTTGGCGCTTATACGGTCGAAGTAAAATGGATTAACCGATTGGACTTGTTGCCTGATCCTCGGGTCACTGATGGACCATCACACCCGGCCTTGATGCGCAAGAGCAGCGGCAATGATCGCTGGGTAAATCGCACGCTTCACGGCAAACCCAAATTGAAATGAAAAGTCCCGCACGATGGCGGGACTCTTCTGTGGTGTGGTTGCAAAACGTTTTTTATTGCTTGATGAATTTTTTTTGCTCCGTTCCTCTAGCAGTTTTTGCCTGAACGAAGTACACGCCTGAAGGCAAGTGGCTCACGTCAATTCGCTGTTGTGAAGCATTTACAGTTTCAATTGTTTTGCCGCTGATATCAAGAATATTTACCTGAGATTGTGTCGTGCCTTTTAAGATCACGACGTCGAATGCAGGGTTAGGATAAACTTCAAAGTTCACATCGGTAACTTCATCGATGCCTACAATATTCTCTCCTTCAATAATCATTAGATTTTGATTTATGGCGGGGGCAATAATTCTATCCGTGATACCAGAAGGCCAGCATACGCGAATGCTATCGATTTGGGTGTCTTGCCCAATTCCGAAGTGGCCATTCAATGAGCTCATGTAGCGAAACCCTTCGCCGCTGCGGATATCGCGAATTTGCTGTCCTGTGGGAGTGTAAAGGGTAATGCGAGCACCAATCCCATTCTTGTTGCTTTGTGTACCGCGCATATTGATTGTTATATAGTTGTTTCCGTTTGGAACGTTCATATACGACGTGCCTCCGGTTACCACATCGATGAAGCCATCGTTGTTGAGGTCGCCCATTGGTCCTACTCCGAAGTTAATTTGGCTTGGGGTAAATGTGAGATCTCCGTTGTTAACCATGATGGTATTGCCCGCACCAATAACATCTACAAATCCATCGTTATTGAAATCGGCCGGTGCCCACTCAATACCAGTGCTTGCAAAGGTGTCGAATCCTGTTCCTGCAGTTGCGTTGGTAAAGATGCCATTGCCATCGTTTATCATCACTTTGTGTCCGCCGTTAGTGAAAGAGCTTGCACCTACTACCACGTCCATGTCACCATCGTTATCGTAGTCAGCCCAGGCCGATGACCATGTCTGCACATTGTCGGCCAATCCGATTTCTTCACCCACTTCAGTAAATGTTCCATCGCCATTGTTGCGATGCATTTGGTTAATGTTGGCAGGCGAATCACCGCCGCGGCATTTAGCAATAAACATGTCGATATCACAGTCGTTATCATAGTCGATCCACACAGAACCATAATTTCCGCCGTCGGGTGTGTCGCCCAAGCCACCTTGGTTCCATGTAAAGAGTTGAGTGCCATTGTTGATGTACCAGATGTTTGGCGCAACGTCGTGACATACAAAGGCATCTAGATTTCCATCCGAATTCATGTCCACCAGGTTCGAACGCTGACAGAAAATGTAATTGCCGTCGCTGGTCTCATTGTAGGCGGTGCCTGCATCGTTAGCCCAGATAAAACTTGCGCCACCGCCTCCCGCAAATAACAAGTCATTAAATCCATTGCCATCCAAATCACCGCCACAAATACTCCAAGATGGATTGTTGGCCACTCCGTCCGTAACGGTCGTAGTTTGCGCGCTGAACGTTCCATCGGTTTGCTGATAACCAATGGTGAGATTATCTCCACTAACTCCTACCAAATCGTCAAGGTAATCTGCATTCATGTCGAGCACCGCCAATGCACTAACGCTTGCCGATGTTGAAGTGAAATTCAACAGATTTACCACAGGGTCTGTAACCGACAAATTGAAGGTGAAACCACCGGCCGTCCAATAGCTATCCCAAGCAATAATGTACGTTGTGCCGGCATTTACATTCATGGACGTAATGGAGCTATAGCCGGGGCCACTATCATCATCGCCACCTACGCAGGTAAGGCTGCCGCATGCTCCCGTGTAAATGTGCATGCGCGTGTCGGTAGGAGTGACTCCTTCAATATAGGAGCTAACCGTCATGTAGTAGTCTGCATCGGGGGTGTAGCTATACCATTCGGCAAATGCAGCTCCGGTTAATGGGCCGGAACAAATGGAAGTCGGCGGCTCCGTGCCGTTAACGGCATCGACAATGTAATAGCCGGGTACGATAGGTAGCGCCGACGAGCAATTGTCCTGCGCAGAAGTTTGTTGCGCCAGAAGTGTTACTAATAGGAGTAAAATGTAGTGATTCTTCATGCTAAATGGTTTTTTAGGATTTATGGACAGGTGGGTGATAACGAATTGATATATGCTTCGAGCAGGTCGATAGCTTCTTGGTGAATAACCGTGCGGCCAAACAATGGCATACGATATTGTTCTACGGTTGTGTTGAGTCGATAATGCATCATCGATCTGTTCACATTGCTTCGTGCAATGATATGGGTAAGCTGCGGCGCTACATATTCTTCGGGTGTAATGCAGATTCCCAAGTTGTCGGGATTCGATGTTTCGCTCCAGGCAAGGCGCAGTGGTCGATAATCGCAATGACTTCCTTCGCGATGACAATGAGAGCAATTCATATCCACATAGGCGCGCCAGCGATTTTCGAGTGTTTGCGTTTCATCGGTCCAATCGACCACGGTTTCAATTTCAGCGGGATAGTCGTTTATCAGATAACCAACTTCTGCCCATTTCTGTAGTTGGTTTTTAATGCCGTCTTCGTATAGGATGGATTTATTAAGGTTTTGCGGTTTTGGGCCGATAGGTGTGGCTGTATCGTTGAATTTATGGCAGGTGTAGCATTCGACCTCACTTGGAATGCGGTAGTTGACAGAATGCATAGTGCCATTTTCATCTACCCAATCAATGTCTTGGTATGAGCCATCCAGCGAGAAAGTGGCCTCTGTTTGTTCTTCATTCCATATATAGTCTGCAAACTTCCATTCGCCGTTCTTTTTATAAAGCAGTCGAGTTTCAATCAGCTTGCGATTTCCTGCCGGCAGAACGTTGTCGTAAAAAAAGTTTTTTATCATGACGGTGCCTTCAGGGAAATTCACGACAACGGAGTCACTCACGTATTGAGCGCCTGTGCCTGCGGGCATCCATATAAATCGCTTTTTGTGCGCGTAGTCAGAGAAAAGGGGCGTGATTACATCGTAGGGAAGTACGCCTTCGTTGGGCTGCAGTTCATTTATCGTATCGATAAAAAAGCGGTAATCTGATAGCTTGGCATAGGGTACTTCGTTTAAATTGAAACGAACTCCTGTTGATGGTAACGAATCATCATCTGTATTATCCGTTTCCTCATCGTCTTTTTGGCAGGCGGCTAGAGCTACTGTTACCAATAGCGTTAAAACGAGTATGCGGAACTTCCATCTCATGCAAAGACTTCCTTAAAGAAAAGGAAGGTGTTCAAATGTATATCAAAGACGCTGTTTTTTTCTGATAGGTTGTTTGATACCTTGGGTTTCTTTGATTGAGATGAAGAGTTTAGCTACATCCATAAAGTCATTCAACCGCGGATTGATTCTGGACACTCGATTACCCAAGGGGATTGAGGTGCTTAATCCGTTTCGAGATAATGAGGGCGTGTTCGATTGGTCGGATACTTTTTACGATCGGTTTTATTCGGATAATCAGCAGCGCAGACTCATTCTGGGTATTAATCCGGGCAGGCTGGGTGCGGGTCAGACGGGTATACCGTTCACCGATACAAAGCGACTTTTTGAGTATTTCGGATTGGGTTCGCAGGCGAATCTTACACAAGAGGCCAGCAGTGCGTTCATCTATCAAATGATGGATGCATATGGCGGGACTAACCATTTTTTCAGCCGATTCCTGGTTTCTTCTGTTTGTCCGTTGGGTTTTGTAATCCATAAAAATGGTAAAACACTAAACTATAATTATTACGATAGTCCTGCGCTCTATAAATCTGTTACACCATTCATCGTTGAAATGGTGGAAAGACAGCTAAAGTGGCCGATTGATCGATCCCTGGTGTATTGCCTGGGAACAGGAAAAAACTTGAAATGCTTGACCGAGTTGAATGCCAAGTATGGTTGGTTCGGTCATATTAAACCTTTGGAACATCCTCGTTACATTATGCAATACAAATCAAGTCAGGTAAATTCTTACATTACAAAATACCTCGACGCGTTGACCATCTCCTAACTTTTTTCTGAGATGCTTGTTTAGGGCATGTAATTTTGCAACCATGGGAAATCAAGGCTCAATGAGGAAATTAGACACCATTGCCGAGGCGCTGGAAGATATTCGCGAGGGAAAACTGGTTATCGTAGTTGATGATGAAGATCGCGAGAATGAGGGAGACTTTATAGTAGCCGCAGAGCGTGTGACGCCTGAAACCATCAACTTCATGTCGAAGCATGGCCGCGGATTAATTTGTGTGGCCGTTACAGAAGATACTTGCCG
>JAURKF010000078.1 GCA_030831885.1 Flavobacteriales bacterium | reverse complement strand
TTAATAATGCGCTCCGTGGTTTGCTGTTGCTTAAGATAATTCTCCACCAATACAGTATAATTATCCATGAGCTTAGCAAACAACTCTGAATTTACGGAGATACCATAACCGCCTATTGCGCCTTCCGATGCAAGTGCATGTTCCAGCCGAACTGGTTCACGTTTTAGAAGCTCGTCCATTTTTACATCGTATAACTTACAGAGCTCTCCGATAATAAAAGCGTCGATGCGACGACTTCCGTTCTCGATTTTGCTATACTCCGGTTGACTCACTCCCAGCGCGTCGGCAACATACTCTTGTTTGTAATTGTTCTGAATACGCAGTGCTTTAATGTTAGGGTATTTATTCATAGCGTTGTGGTTTTAATTATGGCGCAAACATGTTCGCGTCTATTCGCACTCAACGCTTCATTTCGATTTTTTCGAAAATAAAATCATATAGTGGAATATGCCCATAAATCGACTTTTTCAACCGATTTCTAAGATTTCAACAATTCATGCAACTTCATAAGAATCATCCTACACTTGGATAACTAAAACCACTAAACGATGCCGTATTCCACTTTGGCGGAAGAGATTCTTCCCGGCCATCCCGTTTCGCGTAAAAAAAACAAATCCAAACTCCACTTCCCCAGCTGGAAAGCGATTTTCAATGATACGATTCAAAACCTTCGCTTTAAAAACGAGGCAGACTTCGATCACCGCCCAATCGACACCCATCGCATTGTGAATGACATCGCAGGATTGCGGGAAATCCTGTTGTCGCGTAATCTTGAGATGCTCTTTGCCCATTCACCACAATACGAAAGCACGTACTATAATGACCGCAACTTAGATGATGTTCTTGCTCATTTTAAGTCGCTGCCGGTTCGTCCCAATGAATTCTATGCTGTTTTCGATTTGCACACTTGCTACTATCGTGAGATGGATAGCAAACTCGATGATTTGTTGGGTCTTAAACCCGACGATTTCAACGTTCCCGCTCTGATGCAGAAAGATTCTTTCACACACATTTTTCATCCGCGAGATCATTATCATATGCTGCGATGGGCTTGCCTTGCCCAAGCGATGGTGGCAGAGCGCATTTTCCGCTGGGAATCGCTGCAAGATCAGTTTCGCATCCGTTTTCGTGTGCGCACTCAAAAAAGTAATGTCGCCGCATATCGTGAGCATGAATTTATAACGCTTGAAAAAATTTGTTTTCTTTTCAATGAAGAAAGTGAACATGGGTGTTTGCCTTCCCTGCATATTGATAAATGGCTGATTTACGACCGCTCCGAGTTCGACCAGGTGCGGCCCGCATGGCTTGGCAGTATTGAGCGGCAAGGTGCTCTGAATGCCGTACTTTATTTGATGAATGCTGCGCTGATTCAGTTTCCCGTTCAATACCTGGTATATCTGCATGAGCGCAGCATTGCAGATCGCAACAAGGCAATAGCTTCGCGCCTCAACGAACAAATTTTCAGAAATTCCGGTATTGAAGCGAATATCGAAGAACAAGCCATTGCCGATTGTTTTGCCAAAACCATTCGCCCACGAATG
The DNA here is from genome assembly GCA_030831885.1 of Flavobacteriales bacterium. The sequence continues at coordinate 4,592 of JAURKF010000078.1, read as the reverse complement.
GAACAAACTCTCAACGCATGGGAGTTTCGCAAACCCGGCGATTACTGCACGCTCGAAAGCGACTCACAGGCCGTTCAAGCTGCGCGCTCTCTTGGATTACTGCCCATTCCGGAAGTATTGCTTAATTCAATATACAAGGGCATTACAGAGATATAAACAGTGTTAACAACGCAGTGTTAACAACGCAAAAAGGACTCGTTTTTAAAAGATAGCTTTCGATGTAATTTTTCGGGAAGGAGTTTTCGGGTGGAATTTTCCCCGAATCCTTCGTCCTTATGGCATCTTCGCATCAATCGGTTACCCGGCATGCGCTCATCCTGAATGGTGAAAATCCGCTGGAAAGAGCCGTGCTTCATAACATTCGTGAACAAACGTCCGCTATTCAGGTGGTGGATGTATTCCGCAATCAATTACAAGAATGGATTCGAGCACAACATCCCGGAAAAAGTCTTTCTGACTCGGAACTAAACTCGCTCATTGCACAGAATTCAGACACTACCGATAGCGAGAAAAATGGTTGCTGGGTTTATTATCCATGGCGCAACACACTCGTTCACTGCTTGTCAAAAGAAGAGTTCATCCACGTGCGCACTTTGCGCAATCTTCATAAAATCACGGGAGAAGAACAGGATCGGCTCTCGTCCGCGCGCATCGGAGTTGTTGGCCTGAGCGTTGGGCAATCGGTAGCAGTATCACTGGTGATGGAACGCATTTGCGGAAGTCTGCGCTTAGCCGATTTCGATACCCTTGACCTTTCGAATCTGAATCGCATACGCAGCAGTATGATTCATCAGGGCGAGTTGAAAACAACAATTGTAGCTCGTGAAATTGCAGAAATCGACCCCTTTCTCGAAGTGACCTGCTTCGACAGCGGTGTGACCCCGGAAAACATTCATGATTTCGTGAACGGACTTGATTTAGTAGTCGATGAATGCGATAATCTTGAAATGAAAATACTTCTTCGCAAGGTATGCCGGGAGCACGGTATACCTGTGGTCATGGACACAAGCGATTCGCTTATGCTCGATGTAGAACGATTCGACCTTGAGCCAAATCGCCCCATTTTTCATGGGCTCATTGATGAATCCATGAAGATTGACTGGAGCTCACCCGAGCAACGTATGCAGGTACTTGCGCAAATCATAGAACCCGAGAAGGCAAGCGTGCGAGCACAACAGTCGCTCGGCGAAATTGGAAAAACAATCAGCACATGGCCGCAACTAGCCACAGACGTTGCCATGGGCGGAGCATTCGCAGCGAAGATCATTCGGCAGATTCTGCTCGGTGACAATATTTCATCCGGACGATTCCGCATGGACATTTTGGAACAGTATCAATCCAATTCAATACTCAGATTAAGCAATACACCCAAACATGCCTGACGTGATGGGTTCATACCGAATTGAAGCATTTCAGGCTATTGAGCATCCCGAGCATAGTGCATTGTTTCACAACGGCCATGCAGGAGTGCTTTCAGAGCTGGGCATTAAAAACCTCAATTCAGCTCGTCCATCGTGGATGAACGACCCTAATGTTTTCGTACTGGTTGCAATCGATGAAGATCAAGAAGTGGTAGCCGGTCTTAGGATTCATCGCTTTAATACCTCCTCTTATTCACTACCTATCATTGAGTCCATACGAGATCAAGACTCGTCCATTATAGGAGTTATTGAATCTACGTTGCCAGAAGGAACGGCAGAAGCTTGCGGGTTGTGGAGTGCAAAAAAAGTATTTGGCAAAGGGCTCACACCACTTCTATGCATGGCAGCCATTCCTGTAATGTCAGACATTGGATTGACGAACTTTTTCTGCTTTGCAGCGCCGTACACCGAGAAGATGATCAAAACAAACGGATTGGTTGAGGTAACGGAGATTGGCAATGAAGGACGTTTACCCTACCCCACGCAAGAGTTCATTTCCGTGGTTCTTAAAAATCCCGATATCCACACCATGGAATATGCCGACGAGTTTAACCGCGAACGCGTCTTTCAGTTGATGAAAGATCCTGTAAGTACCATTTGTGAAGACTCTCCAAGAGGAAGTATCGAGGTTCACTACGACTTGCGGTTAAAAAAGGGGCAGGAAATTCTCGTTTATTGAAACCTTATTCATTATTGTCGTTTAAAGGTAATTCAACTTAAACTGAATGACACTTCGTACGATCCGATCTGGCTTATTTGCGATACTGATTTTCGCAAGCATTATGGCTTACGGAAATCAGCCGGACAAACCGTTGCTGCTGGAAAACTGCCGGATATTCAACGGCAACCCGCAACTGAGCATCGAGGACATTTCGCAAAGCTCCGACTTCCAACCCTCAGGCACAGGTGCTCCTAATCTCGGGTTAAGCAATGACTGGAAATACGTTAAGTTTTCCTTTGGATCAGACAATCCTAGTGAACAAGCGCTGTGCTACATTGGCAACAGTTCAATAGAACGCATTGAGCTCTATCGTCTTGATGGAGGATTGCAACTCATTGCACAATCCGGCAGCGCATTGGGTAAGGCAACAGACTTTATTACACCTTCCGGCTTTGCGCTTCCAATGCCCCCATCACCTGCTGGCGAATATCTTCTTCGCATGCAATCAAGCAAGCAACTCATTGCTCCAATTTATATAGGTGAAAGCAATCGCATTTTACAACTGGCCGGCAAAGAGGAGTCCATCATGTATCTCTATCTGGGCATTATTGCTGTACTTTTTTTATACAACTTGTTTCTAGCCTTTGCCACGCGAGAAAGAGGCTACGCCGACTACTCTTTTTACATTCTTTCCATTGCATTTACTCAAATCGTGTTATTCGGTTATGGCAACACCTATCTATGGCCGAGCAGCGAATGGCTGGGAAGAAATGGTGTCCACATCATGGGCGCAGTAAGCGGAATTACAACCATATTCTTTAGTCGTAGTTTTTTGAGGTTAAAAACATTTACACCCGTCATCGATAAAATTCTGTTGGGATATGTTGTGTTGTATTGTGCAGCACTTGCAATGTGTTTCACAGGCTATGGAATAGAAAGTTATAACCTCATCAATTTTTGCGCTGCATCATCCGTATTACTTATCGTAGCATCATTCAGAGCACGTAAAAAGGGCAATCGATCTGCCGGCTTTTTCCTGCTGGCTTGGTCGGTATTCATTTTGGCGTGCACCATTTTCGCCATGAAAGATTTCGGCGTGCTACCTTATAATTTCTGGACGGTATATTCTCTGCCATTCGGTTCAGCTATTGAAGGCATACTTCTTTCGTTTGCGCTTGCCGACAAGATTAATTTACTTCGAAAGCAAAAGGAAGAAGCTGATGCTTTGCATATCAAGACTATTGAATCGCAAAACGAATTGCTTGAAACCAACGTGCAGCAGAGAACAGCGCAATTGGAAGAAGCAAAAAATAAAATTCAATCGCAATATGATGACTTACGCCTAACACAAAAGCAGTTGATTGACTCTGAAAAATTTGCCGGTCTCGGTCAGATGACAGCAGGTATAGCACACGAACTCAACAACCCAATCAACTTCATGACCTCTAATGTGGGGCCTTTACAGCGCGACATTGCAGAAGTGCTCCAAATGCTCGAGGCTTATCTTTCGTTGGGTGATGATGCAGCACCCGAAGATTTGCGACAACTTAAAATACGCTGCGAAGAAATGGATATCGACTTCCTTCGCAAGGAAATCAATCAGCTGATGTTGGGAATTACCGAGGGTTCCAAGCGAACAGCGGAAATTGTAAAGGGCTTGCGCATCTTCGCTCGCACAGATAAAGACGCGCTCATACCAGCCAACATCAACGAATGCATAAATTCCACGATAGTTGTTATGAATGGAGTAACAAAAGGCCAGGTCACCATTCACCGCAACCTAGCTGCAGACCTTCCCGAAGTGGAATGCTTCCCGGGCAAGTTGAATCAAGTTATAGCAAACCTTGTTTCGAATGCCATTTATGCTACACGCATACCGGGAAGAAGCATTCAACAACGAAATGTATGGATTCAGTCGGAATATGACCGTGAATATATCCGCATATCTATCAAAGACGATGGCTGTGGTATTGATCAGCGTGAGCTACAAAAAATCTTCGTTCCATTCTACACTACTAAGGCAGTTGGAGAAGGAACAGGACTCGGACTGGCAATAGCTCGCGGAATCGTGGAAGAACACAAAGGCCATATTGAAGTAGTCTCCGAGCCCGGCAAAGGCACTGAGTTTATCTTACATTTGCCTCGCAACCTTAGCCGTCAGGAGCGCACCGAAGCATAGCGCATTCCAAGTATGAATAATGCATATAACATATTATACCTCGACGACGAAGAACAGAATCTGGTTTCGTTTCAAGCGCTTTTTCGCAGGAAGTACAATGTATTTACTACAACCAGCGCTCACGAAGCAGTTGACATTCTGAACAAGCATGAGATTCATATCATATTCTCTGACCAGAAAATGCCCGAGGTTAGCGGAGTGGAGTTTTTCGAAACCATACTTCCGGATTTTCCTCATCCTGTGCGCGTGTTGCTGACAGGCTATGCAGATTTAGAGGCGGTGATTGATGCTATCAACAAAGGCCAGGTCTATCGGTATGTCCCTAAACCAT